>JAHFBX010000053.1 GCA_023249815.1 Candidatus Eiseniibacteriota bacterium | reverse complement strand
CGGCGCGGCCGGCGCTGAAGAGCGCCGAGGCCATGGTGCAGGCGCGGCGCGCCGCCGTACGCGTGGAGCGGGCGGGGCGCTGGCCCGAGCTCAAGGCGACCGCGAGCGTGTCGCACCAGGCGTTCCCGGCCGACGGCACGCCGACGCGCGACCAGTTCCAGCGCTCGGTCGATGCCACGCTGAAACTCGAATGGCCGATGTTCCAGGGCTTTCGCACGTTCGGCGGCGTGCAGCGCGCCACGAACGAGTTGCGCCAGGCCACCGCGCAGCGCGACGCCATGGTGCAGGCGGCCGAGCTGGAGCTGGCGCAGGCACGGCTCGGCGTGGACGAGACGCTCGCCACGCTCGCTGCGCGACGCGGCGCGGCCAAGCTGGCAGAGCGCGCGCACTACCTCGCGGACGTGCGCTGGAAGAACGGGCTCGGCACGCAGCTCGAGGTGTCGGACGCCCGGTTGCGCATGCAGGACGCGCAGGTGAACGAAGTGCTCGCGCTCAAGGAATACCGGCTGGCGCTGGCGCGACTGGAGCGCGCCGCCGGCCGCGCCGTACCCACCGAATCCAAGTCGCTCGACGACCTTTCGTACGATCCCACGCCCCACGAGGAGCACCAGCCATGAAGACCGTTACTCGATTGCTCATGCTCGCCGCGCTGGCGGCGCTGCTCGCCGCCGGCTGCGGCTCGAACGCGAACAAGCCCATCGCGGGCGCTTCGGCGACGGTGAAGGCCGCCGAGGACGAAGCGCTGCTCGCCGCCACCGATGTCGCGGCCGCGGCGCGGCTGGACCTCGCCGCGGGCGTGCCGGTGAGCGGCACGCTCTCCGCCGGCTGGGAAGCGCGAGTCACGTCGCCGTTCGACGACGTCGTGGAGGAAGTGGTCGTGCGCGAGGGCCAGCGCGTGAGCAAGGGCCAGGTACTCGGGCGCTTCCGTCACGACATCGTCGCGACGGCGGCGGCCAGCGCCACGGCGCGGTTGAAGAGCGCGGCGGCCGACTACGAGCGGCAGCAGAATCTGCTCGCCGAAGGCGCGGTCTCCGAGCGCGACGTGGAAGCGGCCGAGGCCGCGTACCGTGCCGCGCAGGCGGCCGAGGCGTCGGCGTCGAAGGCGCTCGAGGACGCCACGGTGCGCGCGCCCGGCGTCGGCACGGTGACCCAGCGCAGTGTGCAGTCGGGGACGCGCGTGGGCGCGGGCGATCCGCTGTTCGTGGTGGCCGACACACGCGAGCTGGAGTTCGAGGCCAGCGTGCCGAGCGAGTTCGTGAACCTGGTCCGGCCGGGTTCGGCGGTGCGGCTCGACATCGCGGGCTTCGAGGCGGGTGCGATCCAGGGTCGTGTCGCGCGCGTCAACGCGCAGGCTGATCCGGCCACGCGCCAGGTGAAGGTGTACGTCAACGTTCCGAACCACGCAGGGCGCTTGGTGGGCGGCCTGTTCGCCTCGGGCAACGTGGTGACGAAGGAGGCCCGCAAGGTGCTGGCGGTGCCGAGCGCCGCGGTGCGTCACGAGGGCGAGACCACGTACGTGTGGGTGCTCGCCGGCGGCCAGCTGCGGAAGCAGGCGATCCAGGTGGGGCTGCGCGACGAGAGCCGCGACCTGGTCGAGGTGCTGGGCGGCTTGGGCGAGGGCGACCAGGTGGTCACGGGCGCGGTGGACGGGTTCACGCCCGGGCGCGCGGCACGCGTGAGCGGGAAGGAGAGCTAGAGCCATGTTCCTCTCCAACCTGAGCATCAAGCGACCGGTGCTGGCCACGATGATGGTCGTGGCGCTGGTCTCGCTCGGGCTCTTCTCCTATCGCCGCCTGAGCGTGGACCTGTGGCCCAAGGTGGAGTTCCCGTTCCTGAGCATCTCGACCACGTACCCGGGCGCCTCGCCCGAGGCGGTCGAGCGCGAGGTCACGAAGCAGATCGAGGAGTCGGTGAACTCGGTCGAGGGCGTGAAGAAGGTGTTCTCGTACTCGAACGAGGGTTTCTCGCACGTGTTCATCGAGTTCCAGTTGAAGACGCACATCATGGACGCCATGGCGGACGTGCGCTCCGAGATGGACGCCATCCGCCAGGACCTGCCCAAGGACATCGATCCGCCGGTCATCGCGCGCTTCGACCCGGGCGCGGAGCCGATCCTCACGTTCTCACTCCAGGGCCAGGGCCAGTCGCTGCGCGACCTGACCGAGCTGGCCGAGGAGAAGGTGAGCCGCCGGCTGCAGAACATCCCCGGCGTGGGCAGCGTCACCGTGGCCGGCGGCGTGCGCCGCGAGATCCACGTGCTGCTGTTGCCGGACCGCATGGACGCGCTGGGCGTGTCCCCCGGCATGGTGGTGGCGGCGCTCGAGCGCGAGAACACCGACGTGCCGGCCGGCCGCGTGCAGCGCGGTGCGACCGAGAACCTCGTGCGCCTGAAGGGCCGCATCGCGGACCCCCGCGCGTTCGGCTCGATCATCGTGAACGTGCGCGACGGCGTGGCCTTGCGGCTGTCGCAGGTGGCGCGCGTCGAGGACGCGCAGGAGGAGGAGCGCGACGCGGCGTTCGTGAATGGCCAGCGCGCCGTGGCCGTCGAGATCCGCAAGGTCTCGGGCGGCAACACGGTGGACATCGCCGACCAGGTGAACGAGACCGTGGAGACACTGAACCACACGCTCCCCGGCGGCGTGAAGCTCTCGACGGTGCAGGACAACTCGGTGTGGATCCGCCACTCCGTCGACGACGTGCAGAAGACCCTCGTCGAGGGCGCCCTCCTGACCGTGCTCATCGTGTTCCTGTTCCTGAACTCGTGGCGCTCCACCGTCATCACGGGACTCACGCTGCCGGTCTCGGTGCTGTCGGCGTTCCTCGCGTTCTACGCGTTCGGGTTCACGCTCAACACCATGACGCTCATGGCACTGTCGCTCGTGATCGGCATCTTGATCGACGACGCCATCGTCGTACGCGAGAACATCGTGCGCCACGTCGAGGCGGGCGAGGACCACTTCGAGGCGGCGCGCTACGGCACCTCCGAGATCGGCTTCGCCGTGCTCGCGACGACGCTGTCCATCCTCGCGGTGTTCGTGCCTGTGGCGTTCATGGGCGGCATCGTCGGCCGGTTCTTCTTCCAGTTCGGCATCGTCGTGGCGTTCGCCGTGGCGGTGTCGCTGTTCGTGTCGTTCACGCTCGACCCCATGCTGTCGTCGCGCTGGTACGACCCGCAGGCCGAGGGCGAGGAGCCCAAGGGCACGGTGGGCAAGGCCTTGCAGCGCTTCAATGCGTCGTTCGAGCTGCTGGGACAGCGCTACCGCGGCGTGATCCGCTGGGCGCTCAAGCGGCGCGGACTCACGTTGGCGATCGCGGCCGCGTCGTTCGTGCTGGCGCTCGTGATGCCCATGGCCGGGCTCGTGGGCGGCGAGTTCATGCCCAAGTCAGACGAGGAGCAGACCTACGTCGCGTACGAGACGCCGGTGGGTTCGTCGATCGGCTACACGCGCAGCAAGGGCCTCGAGATCACGCGTTACCTGAACCAGCGCCCGGAGGTGAAGTACACCTATCTCACCATCGGCGGCGAGGCGCACAACAAGGAAGTGAACCGCGGCACGGTGTACGTGAAGCTGGTGCCGCGCCACGATCGCAAGCTGTCGCAGCAGCAGTTCGAGACCGACATCCGCAAGGTGCTGCCGCGGTTCACGGGCTCGAGCGCGCGCATCCTGCAGGGCGGCGCCGTGGGCGGCTCGGCCGCGCCGATCGTGATCAACCTGAACGGCCCGGACCTGAAGACGCTGCAGCGGCTCTCCGATCGGACGTTGGCGTCGTTGCGCGACGTGCCGGGCCTGGTGGAGCTCAAGTCCTCGCTCGAGGGCCGCAAGCCCGAGGTGCTGGTGGACGTGAATCGCGAACTGGCGGCACAGGTCGGCCTGTCCGTGGGACAGGTCGGCAACACGCTGCGCCCGGTGCTGTCCGGCGAGAAGGCCGGCGACTGGGAGGATCCCGAAGGCCTGTCGCACGACGTGGTCGTGCGCATGGCGCCCGAGTTCCGCGAATCGCGGAGCGACTTGCTGCGCACGCCGGTCGCCACGTCGCAGGTGGACCCGAACACCGGCGCCAGCGTGATGGTGCCGCTGTCGCAGGTCGCGAGCCTGCGCGCCGACGGCGCGCCGGCACAGATCGACCGCCAGAAGCTCGAGCGCGTGGCCACGATCGAGGGCAACTACCAGGGCCGCCCGCTCACCGACATCACTCGAGATATCCAGGCACGCCTCGAGAAGATCTCACTGCCGCCGGGCTACGCGTTCGACTTTGGCGGCGAGCAAGCCGACTTCGTCGAGACCGTCGGCTACATGAGCGAGTCGCTGTCCATGGCGGTGATCTTCCTCTACATCATCCTTGCCAGCCAGTTCGGCAGCTTCCTCACGCCGCTCGCGATCATGCTGTCACTGCCACTCTCGCTGGTCGGCGTCATGGGGGCGCTCGCGCTCACGCACGGCTCGCTCAACATCATGAGCATGATCGGCATCATCATGCTGATGGGTCTCGTGACCAAGAACGCCATCCTGCTCGTGGACTTCGCGAATCAGGCGCGCGAGAAGGGCCGCGCGCGCGAGGAGGCGCTGGTGGACGCCGGCGAGCTGCGGTTGCGGCCCATCATCATGACCACGCTCGCCATGATCTTCGGCATGCTGCCCACCGCGCTGGCGCTGGGCGCGGGCGCGGAGTTCCGCGCACCCATGGCGCACGCGGTGATCGGCGGACTCATCACGAGCACGCTCCTGACACTCGTCGTGGTGCCCGTCGTGTACACCTATCTCGACGACTTCGGCGCGTGGTGCGGCGTGTGGGCGCAGAAGTTCTTCACGAAGCCGGAAGCCGCGGAGGCCGCCACGACGCACGTCCCCGCACGCCCGGCGACCGAGCGACCGGCGGCCGACGGCCCGGCCATTCCGGCACGCCCGGTGGCGAGCCCGGTGCCGAGCATGGGGTCGATGGAGGCCTGAGGCCAGGAGCTGACAACGGAGCGCGCGGTGCACGAAGCCGCGCGCTCCGTTACCCTGCCCGGTCCTCGCCCGGCCCCACGCCGGGCGCGTGCCTCACGAACCCTCGCGCGGGAGATCCCCCATGAAGAGCAGCGCATCCGCCGTCTGGGAAGGCGGCTTGAAGGACGGCAAGGGCCGCACGAGCGCCGCCTCCGGTTTGTTCACCGACGCGCCTTACACGTTCGCCAAGCGATTCGAGGGCGAGGGTGGCGGCACCACGCCCGAGGAACTCATCGCGGCGGCGCACTCGAGCTGTTTCGCCATGGCCACGTCCGGCGAGTTGGGCCGGGCGGGCTTCACGCCGACGCGGCTTTCCGTCAAGGCCACGGTGACGATGGAGAAGGTGGACGGGAAACCCACCGTGAGCACGTCGGCGCTCGAGCTCGAGGCGGTGATCCCCGGCATCGACGACGCGAAGTTCCAGTAACTCGCCGAGGCCGCCAAGACTGGCTGCCCGATCTCGCGACTCTTGAAGACCAACATCACGCTCGCGGCGAAGCTCGTCGGCTGAGTGTTTCGCGCGCGCGCCCGCGGGTGGGCTTCGAGCCCGCCCGCGCGCGACGTGCGAGGCGGGAGCCGAGTGCGCTCAAGCCGATCGATCGCCCCGCGGACGGGACCCAGCGGTGCCGCGCTCCCGCGCGTGGAACGGCGCCGAGCAGCTCGCCCTCCCACACCTCAACCGTGATGTCGTGATGCGTGATGGTGTGGCGCTCTCGCGCTCCGGAGTCTTCGAGTCGCGCGCGAATGCCGAGCGGTTCGAGTTTCGCAGCGAGCGCCGCACTCACGTCCTGACCGCGCTCGAGTTCGACACCCGGCGGCTCCCAGAGTCCGTCCAGATGCGCGCCCTCTCGCTTCACCACGAGCAGCCGGCCGCGATGGCGCACGCAGGCCACCGCGCGGCGGACGCGCAGCAGCGTTCGCCGCGCCGCGACCGGCGGCACGGAGTCCTGTAAGCCGAGTGCACGCGCGCGGCAAGCGGCACGCAGCGGACAGGTCACGCAGCGCGGAGCGCGCGGTGTGCACACCAGCGCGCCCAGCTCCATGAGCGCCTGGTTCCACTCTCCCGGTCCGGCCTGCCCGCCGGCCCGGCGCAGGGAGCGCGGCAGCAGTGATTCGGCCAGCGCCCAGAGCTCCCGGGCGTCCGCCGGCCGTTTCACCGTCAGCGGCCGCGCCGTGAGCCGTGCCAGCACGCGCGCCACGTTCCCATCAAGCACCGGCCACGGAAGTCCGAAACCCATGGAAAGCACCGCGCCGAGCGTATAGCGGCCCACGCCGGGCAGCGTCGCGAACGCGCGGGGATCGGAGGGCACGCGACCGCCATGCTCCCGCACCACGATGCCCGCCGCCTCGTGCAGATGCCGCGCCCGCCGGTAGTAGCCGAGCCCCGACCACAGCGCGAGCACCCGGCCCAGGTCCGCGCGAGCGAGCGAGCGCACGTCCGGGAACCGCGCCACGAAACGCTCGTAGTAGGGCGTGGCCGTGGCGACCTGCGTCTGCTGCAGCATCACTTCCGACACCCAGATGCGGTACGGGTCGCGCGTCTCGCGCCACGGCATGTTCCGCCGGTTCCGGCGGTACCATGCGAGCAGCGAGCGTCGAACGCCGGCCGCGTCACGCACTCCGCCCCTCGAACGTAAGACCGGTGAACCCGCCATGTCCGACCCCGCGCTGATCCGGCAACATTTCCACGAGATGATCCAGCGACCCGAACCCGAGATCGACCTCGCGCGCGCGGCGCTGCTGGTGGCCGCCGAGAACGACCCGACGCTCGACGTGGACACCGAGATGGCGCGCCTCGAGACCTGGGCACGTGAACTCGGGGGCCGCATCGAACCCGGCTGGAACAATCTCCAGCGCCTGGCCCGGCTCCGCACGTTCATGTACGAGCACCTGGGATTCAAGGGCGACGTGCGCGGATACTACAGTCCCGCCAATTCGATGCTCCACTCCGTCATGACGCGCCGGCTCGGCATCCCGCTCACGCTGAGCATCGTATTCATGGAGATCGGCTGGCGAATCGGCGTGCCGTTCGAGGGCGTGGGCTTCCCCGGTCACTTCCTCGTGCGGCTGGCGGGTGAGCCGGGCGACCTGCTGCTCGACCCGTACGACCACGGCGCCTCGGTGCACGAGGAGGATTGCCGGCGCATGATCGAACTCACGACCGGCGGCACCGTGCCCTATGACCCGAGCATGATCCGCTCGCTCGGCAAGCGCGACATGATCGCGCGGCTGCTGTTCAACCTGAAGGTGGCGTGTCTCAAGGCCGGCGACGACCTGGGCGCCCTGTCCGCCGTGGAGCGGCTGCTGCTGCTCCACCCGGATGAGCCGCCCGAGCTGCGCGACCGCGGGCTGCTGCTCTATCGGATGGACCGCTACCGGGAGGCGCGCGTGTCACTCAGCGCCTATCTGCGCGCGCGGCCCGACGCGCTCGACCGCGAGGTCGTGGAGCGGCACCTGGCCGCGCTGCAGATGATGCTCGCGGCGCCGCCCACGAAGCAGGAGTAGGGGGCGGCGAGTTCGAGAGGCGCGGCCGGGTCAGTGCAGCGAGAACTTGACCGGCGTCGCCACCCACACTGCCACCGGAACCTGCCCGTTCATCGCCGGCTTGAATCGCCACTTCCGCACGGCTTCGGCCGCCGCGGTGTCGAGAGCCGGGATGGACTTGACGATCCACGTCTCGGCCACCGTTCCGTCGGGCAGCACCAGGGCTTGCACCACCACGGTGCCATCGATGCCATGTTCACGCGCGTGGTTGGGGTAGACGGGCGCCTGACGGGTGATCGCCTCCGGAAGCTCGGTTATCTGAACGAAGTCGCCAATCTTGGGCAGGTTGAGCATCTTTCGTCGCAGGGACTGCTCAGCCGACGTGTCGCCGGGCACCGGGAATGGCGCGATGGTGGTGCTGCCCCCTGCGAGCTGGGGTGGCGGCACGATCGTCGCGTCGGGCGCTCTACCTCGCGCGAGGCTTTCCGGCGGTGGCGCTTCGGTGCGCGCACGCTGGGCGCACGAGGCGGCGGTCCACAGGCCGAGGACCGCGACACACGACAGGACTCGCGACATGGTGCTCATGTTCGCCCTCCCAGCGGGAGTCGAGAGTTCAGCGCGGTTTGAACTCGGCCGCGTCCTTCAGGTTCGGCGTCTTCATCTGCGCGCCCGTCCACGCGCACTGCATCACGACGCCGCAGCGCGGGCACGCGAACTCGGCCGTGGCGCCCTCGTCCGCGGACGGCATCCAGCGGTCCATCTTGGTGTTGCATCCCGGCGTGTAGCACAGGTAGACGCACAGCGGCATCGTGGGATTCCTCGGGAGGATGGGCGCACGGCGGCGCCGTGCCGAGCGACCGACTCCGGCGCGGGGCGGATCATACCGTAGGACAGCTCCTACGTGCCGAGCGTTGGAATCCGTCGCGCTCAGAGGTCGAGCAGGCGCCTCGTCTCCTGGTAAGCGCGCAGGGCGGCCGCGTCGAAGCAGGCGCAGGTGACCGTCCGCACCTTCTGGGACTTCTCGAGCGAGGCGCCGATCTCGCGCAGTGCGATGGTCGTGGCGCGCGGCAGTGGAAAGCTGAACGTGCCCGTGCTGATGGCCGGGAACGCCACGCTCTCGAACTCATGGCGTTCAGCCAGCGCCATCGCGGCCCGATAACACGACGCGAGCAACCGGTCCTCGTCCTGGGTGCCGTTCATCCACACCGGCCCCACCGCGTGAATGACCCAGCGCGCCTTGAGCTTGAAGCCGTGCGTGAGCCGTGCTTCGCCGGTGGGGCACGGCCCCACCTCGCGGCACTCTTCGACGAGCTCCGATCCGGCCGCGCGATGGATCGCACCGCAGACGCCACCGCCCGGCATGAGCGCGACGTTGGCGGCGTTCACGATGGCGTCCACGTCGAGCGTGGTGATGTCGGCCTGCAGGATGTGGAGACGGTCGCCGAGCGACACGGGTTGCTCCGGAGGCGGGTGGCGCGGAAGGACAAGTGCGCGGCACCGTAGGCCGCATGTTCGGGCGACGTCAACCGGGGTCAGAAGCGCGATGCCCCCACCGAGCGGGCGTGCCGGAACCTGCGCCCCGCGCCTCCCCAGCGGTGGACGAGGCATTGCCCTCGAACGCGGCCGCGGCCTACAGTGGTGGTGTTCTCCCGGCCGCAACGGCCACTCCCCGAGCCCCGAGTCCCGCATGGTCCTTCGTGCCCCGCTCATCGACACCCACGGACGCACCGTCCGCGACCTGCGCCTGTCCATCACGGACCGGTGCAACCTGCGGTGCGTCTATTGCATGCCCGCCGAAGGCATGCCGTGGCTGCCCAAGCAGGACCTGCTCACGTTCGAGGAGCTGGCGAGGTTCACGCGCGTCTGTCTCGAATGCGGCGTCCACGGTGTGCGGCTCACGGGTGGCGAACCCACGGTGCGCGCCGACCTGCACGTGCTCGTGGGCATGCTGCATGAACTGGCGCCGGGGCTCGACCTGTCGCTCACCACGAATGGGCTGAAGCTGGTCGAGATGTCGCCCGCACTCAAGGCCGCGGGGCTTACTCGCGTCAACGTCTCGCTCGACTCGCTGAATCGCGAGCGCTTCCACCAGCTCGCGCGGCGCGATCGCCTGGCCGAGGTGCTCCAGGGCCTCGCGGCGGCCAGGTCCGCCGGCTTCTCACCCCTCAAGGTGAACGCCGTGCTCATGCGCGGCATGAACGACGACGAGGTGGTGGCGCTCGCGGGGTGGGCGCGTGACGAGGGTTACGAACTCCGCTTCATCGAGTGGATGCCGCTCGACTTCCAGCACTCGTGGGAACGCTCACGGCTCGTGCCGGCAGCAGAGATCCTGGAGCAGTTGGAGCGGGCGTTCCCGCTCGAGCCCGAGGACGGCGACGACCCGAGCGCGCCGGCGCGCACGTTCCGGTATCGCGACGGACGCGGCCGGGTCGGCGTGATCGCGTCGGTGACGCGGCCATTCTGCGGCACCTGCGACCGCATCCGGCTCACCGCTGACGGCCAGGTGCGCACCTGCCTGTTCGCGAACCGCGAGTACGACTTCCGCCGCGTCTTGCGCGAGGGCGGAAGCGATGACGAGATCGAGGCGCTGCTGCGTGCGGCCGTGCTTCGCAAGCTCCCCGGCCACCTCATCTCGCAGCCGGGCTTCGTCCAACCCGCGCGAGGTATGAGCGCGATCGGCGGCTGACCGCCGCTAACCGCGCTTGCCGGCCGCGAGCTCGGCGTGCTCGGTGTCGTAGACCTTCTCGAGCAGATCCGAGAGCTGCCGCGCGTCGTCTGCGCTCATCCGGGCCGCGAGCAGCCGATTGATGTGCTGTACCTTGGGATGCAGCTGATCGAGCAGCGCGCGGCCCTTCGTAGTGATGCGCGCGAGGGACTGGCGGTGGTCGTGGTCGCCCTTCGCGCGTTCGACGAGCCCCATGCGCACGAGCCGGTCGAGCATGCGCGTCAGGTCCGGGGCGCGCCGCACCATGCGGCGAGCGATGTCGCCCCGTGGATACGCTCCCGGATAGGTCCCGTTCAGGATGCGCAGTACGTTGTACTGAGGCTGCGTGAGACCGGTTCCCTGGAACGCGACGTCGATCATGGCCTCGACGGCGGCACACGCGAGCATCAGCCCAAGCAACGCTTCGTGGTGCGGCCCCTCGAACTTCGTCTGGAGGAGCCGGCGACCCAGCAACTCTCCCATGTCGAGATGATGCACTTCTGCGTTCCACCATTCAATCAGAAGCGTGTGGGGCCAGATGAGAATCTGTTGCCAGCAGCCGGGTTAGCCGGTGGGAGCGCGACTTCCCGCCGCCGCCTAGGAGAGGCCCAGCTCCCGCCGCAACCTCGTCACCTGGCGCCGGTGGCGCTCCTCGTGCCAGGCGACCCAGCCGAACATGTCGGGTATGGCGAACGCCCCGAAGAAGGGGTGCCGCAACCAGGTACGCGACAGCTCCCGGCCACGGACGCTCTCGAGGAACGCCACGGAATCCGCCCTCGTCACGGCCAGTCGCTCGAGCATCTGGGCCCTTGGGAGCGGCTCGGGTCCGTCCTTCGCGGGGTCGGCTCCGGGTACGGTCCGAACACGCACCAGGTCCACGAGTCCCAGTTCGAGTGGCAGCTTCCGCAACCAGTCCAACGGCCCCGGCCGAACCGGGCTGCCCTTCTCGAGGACCACGCGGGCACCACGCGCGATGCGCGACTCGACGCGCACCAGGTGCTCGGCGACATGGCCGGCGCTCCAGGTTCCGCCGGGCGGCACGCGTGCGAAGCGCTCGTCGTCGAACCCGTCGAGCTCCGCGAGCAGGCGCCGTCTCACCGACGTGAGCTCGGCCAACGCCTGGTCCGGGGTCACGCCTTCAGGCCGACCGGGCGGAGGCGGCCGACACCTGGGGACGCTCGCCCAGGAACATGACCTCTTCTTCCAGCTCCACACCGAACTTCGCGCGCACGCGAGCCTTCATGATCTCCGCGAGTGCCAGCACGTCCTGCGCTGTCGCGCGGCCCGCGTTGACGAGGATGTTCGCGTGCTTCGCGAACACCATGGCGTCGCCGACGCGAAGGCCACGGCACTCGCAGGCGTCGAGCAGTACGCCGGCCGGGATGCG
>JAHFBX010000325.1 GCA_023249815.1 Candidatus Eiseniibacteriota bacterium | reverse complement strand
GGGCGGGTTCGACGCCGAGTACGGCAACGCACTCTCGGGTGTCGTGAGCGTGTCGACGAAGGAAGGCACCGACCGGCTGGGGGGCGAGGTGCGGTGGGACACCGACCGCTACGGCGACCCGACGAAGACGTTCAACAACTTCGACCGGTTCACGTTCGGTTTCGGCGGGCCCACACCGGTGAAGAACCTCACGTACTTCGCCACGTACGAGGGCTCGTTCAGCGACACCTATCTCAAGTCCGGCATGACGCAGCCTCGCCGCACGCTGCTCGATTTCGTCCAGCTCGGTAACCGACAGAGCAACCAGATCAACACAAACTTCAAGCTGGCCTATCGGCTGAACCCGCGTAACAAGCTCACGTTCGAGACCATCAACAACCACCAGATCAGCACGCCGTACATCCACGAGTGGAGCCGCAAGGGTTACGTCGCGGTGACCTTCGACCGCAATCCGGACGGGACCCAGGGCTCGGAGCCCCGCTATGGCGCGTGGAGCGCGACCCCCGGCGACACGGCTGGCGGCGTGAACTACCTCTACGTCAACATGGCCGACCACGTCCAGACGTTCGACGACCGCTACCAGCAGTTCACCGGCGTGTGGACGAACCAACTCTCGGACAAGAGCGTGTGGACGACGCGGCTCGCGTCGCTCAACTTCAACACGAAGAACACCGTCGGCGGCAAGGAGCCGTGGGAGTACTGGATCCAGAACCCGTTCTACTGGAGCGGCAACCTCGGATTCGGCACCGAGAACAATCCGTTCTACGCGACGCACGGTGACGTGCCGGCGTACCTCGCGCGCCAGACGCGCGTCTACACGATGAAGACGGACTACTCGACGCGGCGCTGGAAGCAGCACACGTGGAAGACCGGCCTCGAAGCCAAGTACAACCGCGTCCAGAACCTGTCGCTCACGTCGCCGAACAACGAGAGCAATGGGCTGCCCGGCGGCACGCGCTCGGATTTCGTGAACTACAACCCCGAGGGCGCGACGTATGTCCAGGACCGCTGGGAGTTCGAAGGCCTGGTGCTGAACGCCGGACTGCGCTTCGACATCTTCTCACCGGGAGCGCAGATCTCCTCCGTGGATCTGAAGAGCGGCAAACGCTACAAGCAGCAGTTCAGCCCGCGGCTCGGCATCGCGTACCCGGTCTCGGACAAGGACGTGCTGAGCTTCCACTACGGCTGGACCTACCAGACCCCGGCCCGCTCGTTCATCTTCGAGAACCGGGGCATCAGCTCCACCGTGGGTGTGAAGGGAAACCCGGACCTCGAGCCCGAGACGAACATCGCCTACCAGGCCGGCGTACAGCACCTGTTCACGAAGGACATCTCGGGCCAGTTCTCGGTGTTCTTCAAGGACATCTACGGGCTCATCACGGTGCGGCAGGAGCGTGACGAGGCCGGCAATCTCGTGAACGTGTTCTTCAATGGCGACTACGCCTCGGCGCGCGGGTTCGAGGCCAGCCTGATCAAGAGCTTCAGCCACAAGTTCTCGACCGACGTGAACTACACGTACTCGATCGCGACCGGCGTGGCGTCCGATCCCAACACCGCGCTCCAGTTCTTCAACGGCGGCCGGCTCTACCTGCCGATCAGCGAGCAGCCCCTGAACTGGGATCAGCGGCACACGGTGAGCATCGCGAGCACGATTCGCGACCCCGGCAAGTGGGGCCTGCGCATGCTGTGGACCTATGGCTCGGGCTTCCCGTTCACGCCGGCGTTCCGCAACGACCGCCGTCCCGACCCCGCGCTCACGAACTCGCGGCGCCAGCCGTCGCAGGCACGGCTCACGCTGGACGCAGACAAGTTCTACAAGATCTGGGGTCAGAACGTGACGGTGTTCATGGACGCACGAAACGTGCTGGACGCGGACAACATCCAGACCATCTCCGTCGGTGGGCGCAGCCCGTTCGTGAACACCGCCGGCGACGACTACACGATCTACTACACCGAGACCGGTCGTACGGGCGGCGCCTATCTGCAGGATGTGAACGGCGACACCATCCTCGACTGGGTGCCCGTGCACGACCCGCGCGTCTTCGAGGAAGGCCGCAACGTGCGCATGGGCATCAGCGTCACCTTCTGATCGACGAGTACCGGGGCCATGAAGGAGCGTGAGGGAATGGGTCTGCAATCGAGCTGGGCCGCGAGGTTCCTCGTCGTGGCCGTCCTGGTCGGGGCGTGTGTGTCGCCGGCCGGGGCGCGCCTGCGCCCCGAGGATCCCGAGTACCAGGACCTCCAGGCGTACGAGCAGGAGGTGATGGCGCAGGTCAGGGTTTCGAACGAGGGCCGCCGCGGGGCGCGCCCGATGGCGATCCCGAACATCTTCGAGACTGGTACGTCCGTGCTGAACGTGGGCAACGTCATCATGAAGGTGACGAACAATGGATTGGTCGGGAATCCGTTCACGAATGTCTCGAGCGATCCATCCTGCCAGTGGCCGGGCACGTCTGCCGTGGAGTACATGAACTTCTGCGGCATCGCGCTCGGCGCCGTGAACCCGCTCGCCACGGATCCGAACGCCGTCCGCCGTGTGAGCCTGCTGCAGGAGTGGCGGCCCGCCACGCTGGATCCGGAGGACAAGGTCTACCGCGCCTACGACGGCATCGTGAACGGCGTGCGCTTCACGAACGATGACAGCGACAACGATCCGCTCACGGGCGGCGGGCTCTACGACGAGGACTTTCTCGACGGCCGCGACAACGACGGCGACGGCCGGATCGACGAGGACTTCGCCGCCATCGGCCAGCAGATGTACTCGTGCGTCATCCGGGACGACACGCCGCAGGCCATCGCGGCGGCCGCCGCCGAGCGCCACGTGCCGCTTGGCGTCGAGTGCCGCCAGACGGCCTGGGCCTACTCGATCCCCTGTTTCACTGACTTCAACGTGGTGAACTGGAAGTTCTTCAACCGCTCGGGTCACGAGCTGGACTCCATCGCGATCGGGTTCCGCACCGACATGGATTGCGGTCCCGTGGACAAGTCCAACTTCTTCAGCGACGATTTCGACGTCCCCCAATACCCATACGGCCGCTTCGTCGTCGAGACCAAGGACACCGACCTTCGCCGGCAGAACAAGGACACCCGTCCTGACGTCCCGGACGTGGACTCGGATTCGGCGCTGTGCCCCCGCTACGCGATCACGGTCCAGGGGTTCTCAGTGGTGGACGACGACGGCGACGAGAACAAGACGGCTGGCGTGCCGCACTTCCTGCTCATCGACCACACCATCGATCCGCTGGGTGAGAGCGGACCCCGCAAGGTGGGGTTCCGCGCCTATCGCTCGTTCCCGGTGGGCACGCCGTACGTGCAGGGCGGCAACCCGATCATCGACCAGCAGCGCTTCGAGCTCATGACCAGTCACGACAACGTCTCCTCCGACGTCAACAACCCCGCGCTCATGGGTTTCATCAACGCGGTGCCAGGCGATCAGAAGAGCGATTACACCGCGTGGGCGTCAATCGGCCCCTGGTTCCACTGGCAGCCAAACGCCCAGCTCGAATGCACCATCGCGATCGGCGTGAGGCCGGGAGACCTGCGCACGGCGCTGTCCTATTCGGCCGCCTACCAGGCGATCGCCCGGAGCATCGGCACGGATCCGATCACGCAGGAGGACATCTTCGGGGTCGTGAGTGGCGGTGACCTCGTCACGCAATACCCGGCGCTCGACAACGCCCTCGCGGCGCAGCTCGCGTTCGA
>JAHFBX010000052.1 GCA_023249815.1 Candidatus Eiseniibacteriota bacterium | reverse complement strand
CGACTCGCAGGAGTTTCGCGATCGCGAATCGCGGCTCGAAATGGTCTACGCGCGCGCGGACGCCTCGCACGAGAGCCTGGCCATCTTTCGAGTGCTGGCACCCGGGCAGTCGAAAACCGGCCAACCGCCCCACCTGGACCTCGAGGGCTTCACGGGCCGACCCGCCGCGCGCTGAGACCCCGCGAACGGGACGTCAGCTCCAGCCAGGAGTCGCGTGCAGCTCACGTGCAGGAATGCTCGAAAGTCTCCAAGACTGGACCACGCATGCGAGCCGGGACACCGCGAGCGGCCTCCGGATCCGAGCGTGTGCGAAAAAAACTGGCCGCGGGAGCGAGTGCTCGCGGTAGAATTCTGGGGCCGCATCCTCGCTGGGAAGCCGGCGACGTCCATTCCGCACGCCGCTCGAGCTCTCGCCATGAGCCCCGCCCGCCTTCTCGCCCTCTACCGAAGCCACTTCCGTGACCCGCGTCGCGAGCGCATGTTCCTCGCGTCGCTGAGCTTCCTTGTCACGTTCGGGCTCGCCCGCGCCGTCACCCACCTGGGGCGGGGGCAGCCCGATCCATTCGCGGTGGTCATCGGTGACACGCACGTCCACCACCTGGTGTGGGGCATCTTCCTGCTCCTGATCGTGGGTTACGTGTGGCTGATCCAGGTGGGAACCGGCCACCAGGGCTCGTCGGCGCGGCTGGGGCGCATCACGGCACTGCTGTATGGCGCCGGCGCGGCACTCACGCTCGACGAGTTCGCGCTCTGGCTCCACCTCGAGGACGTCTACTGGGAGCGGCAGGGTCGCGCGAGCATCGACGCCGTGACCGTGTTCGGGGCACTCGTCTCGGCTGGGCTCTGGGGAGGGCCGTTCCTGCGGGCCACTGGCCGCCAGCTCGCGAGGCCGTTCCGGCGCGTCGTGGCGCCACCGCCCGCGGAGCCTGCGGAGGAGATACGGGAGCCGGCGCTGGAGCCATAGGAGCACGGGTTTCCGCCCTGCGCCCCGGAGTCATCCTGCGTGCCGCATATCGATCCGCCGCCAGGCCGTGGATCGTGCGCGAGCCGCCTCGGGTGAGGTAGCCTCGCGCTGGCGCCGTTTCCGCCGGAGGCTCAAAGCCCATGCACGAATCGAACGAGCCCGACACGGGCGAGGAGTCGGCGGCGCGGCCGACCTCGCCGGAGGTCGTGAAGGCGCTGGTGGACAACCACCGCCGCTTTCTCGCGTTCCTCGAACGCCGCGTCGGTTCGCGTGAGGTCGCCGAGGACATCCTCCAGGACGCGTTCGTGCGCGGTCTCGCGGGCGCCTCGAAGCTCCGCGACGAGGACTCCGTCGTGGCGTGGTTCTACCGCTCGCTCCGGAACGCCACCATCGACCACTGGCGGCGTCGGGCGGCCGAGGGCCGGGCGCTCGAGCGGGCCGGGGCGCTGGAGGAGGTGGAGGGGCCCGCGGCGGACGATGCGCTGATGGACACGGTGTGCGCCTGCGTCAGCGAACTGCTCCAGACGCTCAAGCCCGAGTACGCCGAGGCCCTGCGCCAGGTGGACCTCGAGGAGACGAGCGTCAAGGCGTACGCCGAGGCGAACGGGATCACCCCGAACAACGCTTCGGTGAGGCTGTTCCGCGGCCGGGAAGCACTCCGCCGGCAGGTCCAGCGCGCCTGCGGCACGTGCGCGGACCACGGCTGCCTGGACTGCTCGTGTGGCCGGCCCGCCAAGGGCCCGGGCAGGGGCACCCGGCCACGCTGTAAGACTTACCGTCCCCCCTCGTCTGCAGGGTGGAAGCGCCGAGCGCCGGTCACCAAGGTGATGGTCGGGAAAGGCGCGAACCCCAACTCCGAGGCCACCATGCAGGGGCACGCGAACCACGCCGGACACACCGCCAGGTCCCACGCCGCGCACGGTCACACTGGACAGGGCGTCGCTGACCATTCGCCGTCGGCCGACGCGCACATTGACCACCAGCGCGAGCTTTCCGTGGCTCAGCCCGATGCCGGGCGGCGCGTCATCGAGATCGAACTCGAAGCCCGCGAGAGGGTGTCGGAGATGACGCCGGACGCGCAGTTCGTGGCCTGGGCCTACAACGGCCAGGTGCCCGGGCCGACGCTCGAGGGGCGTGTCGGCGACGTGTTCCAGGTCCGCCTCGTGAACCGACTGCCCGAAGCCACGACGATCCACTGGCACGGCATCCGCCTTCCGGCACCGATGGACGGGACCGACATGACGCAGCGCCTCGTGGCGCCTGGCGAGTCGTTCACCTACCGCTTCAAGCTCTCCGACGCCGGCACGTTCTGGTACCACTCGCACGCGAACGAGACCGAGCAGATGGAGCGCGGGCTCTACGGCTCCATGGTCGTGCGCGGCGACGACGAACCCGTCTTCGATGGCGAACAGGTGCTGGTGTTCGACGACGTGAAGCTCGATCGCAGCGGCTCGCTCGCGAAGTTCGGCGGGTTCGTGCAGTGGCACGATGGTCGCGAGGGCGTCCTGCGGCTCATCAACGGCAAGGCCGAGCCCGAGCTCGCGATCGCCGCCGGACAGGTGGAGCGCTGGCGGATGATCAATGCCTCGAGCGCTCGCTACGTGCGCTTCTCGCTCGGGAATCAGCCGTTCCGGATCATCGGCTCCGACATGGGCCTGCTGGAGGCGCCGCGCGAGGCTCGGGAGATCCTGCTGGCTCCCGGCGAGCGCGTCGAGCTCGCGGTCGGGCCGTTCGAGGCGGGGCAGGTCCTGCCGATCGAGTCACTGGCCTACTGGCGCACAACCGTCAAGCGCCGCAAGACCGAGCCCTTCGGCACGCTCAAGGTCGGGAGCGAGCGAGTCTCCATCACGGCGATCCCCGCGCGGCTGCGCACGATCGAGCCGCTCGCCTCCGCTGACACACCGAGCAACCGGACGGTCAAGTTCAGTGTGCGATACGGGCTTCCCATGGGCATGGAGTTCGTGGTGAATGGCCAGACTCACCACGACGGCGAGCCCGTGAAGGTGGGCGAGCTGCAGGTGTGGGACCTCGTGAACGAGACGCTCATGGATCACCCGTTCCACCTGCACGGCTTCTCGTTCCAGGTGCTGTCGGTGAACGGTCAGGCTCGCGAGTGGGCGGCGTGGGAGGACGTCGTCAACCTGCCGCCCACGAGCACGACCCGCATCGCGTGGGTGCCCGACGACCGGCCCGGGAGCTGGATGTATCACTGCCACATCCTCGAGCACCACGCCGCCGGGATGATGGGGCACTTCGAAGTCGTGAGGTGACGAGGAAGTGGGGCCGCGCTCGAGGCCCCACCCTTGTGCGGCTTGGGGCTTCCGAGCGCCGGCATGAGGCGACGATCCCGAAATCGCGGTCGCGCTTGCGAGCGCCATGACGCGTGGGGGCGCACCTCGGTGCGCCAAGCCGCGCCGAGTTGCGCGCGCCTGAGGGTTCGTGTCCCCTGAACCCTATGCGGACGAAGCGGATCCTGGTCCTGCGATTGTCCTCGTTAGGGGACGTCATCCTTTGTTCGAGCTTTCTCAAGAGCGTACGCGAGCACTTTCCGGAAGCGTCCATCGACTTCGTGGTGCGGCGGGATCTTGGGCCGGTTGCGACCATGCTGCCGGGCGTCGATCGCATCATCGCCATCGAGCGGAGTGCCGGGCTCGCGGAGCTACTGCGCCGGGGCGGAGAGCTGGCAGCGTGCGACTATGCGCACGTCTTCGACCTTCACCAGAGCGTGCGCTCGCGGCTATTGGTGTCCCGAATGTGGAGCCGCGTGCGGCCCGGCTTCGGCAAGCAGCTAGTGCCGCGTTGGGCGCTCGTTCACCTGCATCGCGACTGGTACCGCCGATTCGGTGGGGCGCGTGCCCTGCGGGAACGCATGCTCGAGCCGCTCCGACGTCTCGGGCTGCGGGCGCGACCGCAGCCCACCGAGCTCCGGGTTCCGGAGGCCGCTCGCCGGGAAGCCGCGACCGTACTCGAACGAGCCGTGCCCTCGGCGTCGCGCTGGATCGGCGTCGTCCCCGGAGCGCGCTGGCCGAGCAAGCGATGGCCGGGCTTCGCCGAGCTGGTGGCCGCGCTAGCGGCGAACGGGGATTCTGCGTTCGCCGTCCTGGGTTCTCCCGAGGAAGCAGCGCTCGCGTCGGCGGTCGCGCGAGCCTCTGGCCCGCGCAGTGTCTCCCTCGCCGGTCGCCTGGATCTTGTGGGCGCGGCCGCGGTGCTGGAGCGCTGCGATCTCGTGATCACGAACGACAGCGGACTCCTGCACATGGCGGAAGCCGTCGGACGCCCCGTCCTCGCCTTCTGGGGGCCGACGTCGCCCGCCTTCGGCTATACACCGTTCCGGCCGGAGAGTCGATTCCTCTATCATCCTCCGCGATGCAGTCCGTGCTCGAAGAACGGCTCACGCTCGTGCCACCGCCCCACACACGAATGCATGGACAACATCACGGTGCGAGAGGCCGCCGAGGCCGTGGAGCACATGCGGACGGGCGGTGAGGGGCGGACACGACCGTGATCGGACTGTATAACACCCTCTTGCCGGCCGCGCGCCTTGCCGCCCGCATGTGGGCCTGGCGCGACGAGAAGCTCTCGCACAGCCTTGCGTCTCGGCGCGACGCCGAGTCTCGCTTGCGGGCACAGGCCGGCCAGCTCGAGGGCCCGCTGCTCTGGCTCCATTCGTCCTCGGTCGGGGAATACGAGCAGGCGCGCCCGATCGCGGCGCTGTGGAGCGCGCAGCAGCCCGACTGGCACGTCCTGCACACGTTCACTTCACCCTCCGGGTACGACTACGCGCGCCGGCTCGGCGAGGCGCCGCTGGTCGAGTATCTGGCCGAAGATTCACCCGGCCGCACCGGGCGGGTGCTCGACGCGCTCAAGCCGCGCGCCCTGGTCTTCGTCAAGTGGGACGTGTGGCCCAATCTCGTCGTGCAGGCGCACGCCCGCGGCATTCCCGTGGCGCTGGTTGACGCGACGCTGCGCGCCGCCTCGGGACGATCTCGGTGGCCGGCCCGCGCCCTGTATCGCGAGCTGTACGAGCGCATGCGCCTCATCAGCGCGGTGTCCGAGCGCGACGCCGAACGCTTTCGGCGCGTCGCGCCAGCTCATCCTCGGATCGTGGTCGACGGCGATACACGGTTCGATCAGGTGATGCGGCGGAGACAGGAGGCGCAGCGCGTGGCGCTCCCCGATGCGCTGGACCGCACGCCGGAGATCTTCACCTGCATCGCCGGTTCCACCTGGGAGCCCGACGAGGCGCTGGTCCTGCCCGCGTTCGCCATGCTCACGAACTCATCGGCGGGCCGGCGGCTCCGGCTCCTCCTCGTGCCGCACGAGCCAAGTCCAACGCGCTTGGCGATGATCGAGGAGCAGTGCGTGAGCCTGGGACTCTCGAGCATACGGCTGTCCGAGCTCGAGCGCGCCGGCCGAGAGGACAACGACCGCGCTGGCGTCGTGCTCGTGGATCGAGTCGGCGTTCTGGCCGAGTTATACGCGAGAGCCGACGTCGCGTACGTCGGCGGCGCCTTCGGGGCCGGCGTCCATAACGTGATGGAACCGGCGATCATGGGCTTGCCCGTGTTCTTCGGGCCCAGGTACCGCAATGCCCCGGAGGCCGAGGCTCTGATTGAGGTCGGTGCCGCCGCAGTGATAGCGTCGCCCGGCGATTACGAGCGTCGCCTCAACGGAATGCTGGCCGACTCTTCGACAAGCCGCCACATGGGCGACCAGGCCCGGAGGTACGTCGAAGCCAACCTGGGCGCTTCGCAGCGTTGCGTCGAGCGCATTTGGGACTTGATGGAGCAGTCTCCTCGGGCCACGGAGGACTCATGAGCAACCCTCGCACGATCGCCGCGGACGGCACCGTTCACGAGCTGCGATACACGGAGACTCCGCGCTACCTGCAGATCGAGACGAATCTCGCCTGCAATGCCAAATGCCCGTTCTGCCCGTATTCCCACATGGATCGCGGGCCCAAGCTCATGGAAGACTGGGTATGGCGCAAGATCGTGGACGACACGCGTGGTCTCGGGGTCACCTACCGCCCGTTCCTCATCAACGAGCCGCTCTCCGAGAAGCGACTGCCCGAGATCATCCGGTACATGAAACAGGACCCGACCTCCAAGGTCGAGATCAACTCGAACGGCGGACTCCTCACGGCGCCGCGGGCGCGCGCGATTCTGGAGGCCGGAATCGACCTGGTCCGTCTAAGCATCGACGGATTCTCGCCGGAGAGCCATGGCCAGGCGCGTGTCGGCGTGAACTACGCCCAGGTCGTGGAGAACGCGAACCGCTTCCTGGAACTTCGCAACGCCGGAGGCTACAAGACCGTCGTCGAGGTGCGCTGCATCGACATGCCTGCGAATCGCGCGGAGCAACCAGCCTATCTCGAGTACTGGACGCCGCGAGCGGATCGCGCGCTCATCGTGCCGCTCTACCAGTGGCCGTGGTCGGGGCAAACCGCGCCAGTGCGCAAACCGTGCCTCAAGATCCTGGACGAGATCTTCTTCTACACCAGCGGCGAGGCGCCGCTCTGCTGTTGGGACGAGGCGGGGCGCGGCATCGTCGGCGACGTCAAGAGGCAATCCGTGCTCGAGATCTGGAATGGGGCCGAGATGACGGCGATGCGCACGTTGCTCAATCGAGGCCGCCGGGATCTGATCACGCTGTGCTCGCGCTGCGACGCCTATAAGGACGTGGAGTTCGATGGATTCGAGACGGCGGCGGCGACGGGTCAAGTGCCTTCGGCGGCGGGCGCCGAGGTCTGATTCGCATCGCGGATCCGTCGCGTTCTTGATTCATTCAGCGGGGCGGCCGCCATTCGCGCGCGAGCAGGCCCATGAGCACGCTGTCGGAGATCTCGTCCACGACCTGCCAGCGCTCGCGCAGCAGCCCCTCGCGGGCGAAGCCGAGGCGCTCGAGCGCGCGCAGCGAGGCCTCGTTGCGCGGGTCGATGTCGGCCTCGAGCCGGCGCAGCCCGAGCGGGCCGAACGCGTAGCCGATCACGGCGATGAGCGCCTCGTGCATGAAACCCTGTCCCCAATGCCGGCGGGCGAGGCCGTAGCCGATGTCCGCACGGCCACTCTGCTCGTCGAAGTTGAACACTCCAACGTGGCCGAGCGCCTGCTCCTTTGCGTGCAGCGTGATCGTCCAGCGCAGGCCCGTGCGTGCCGCGTGATATCCCTTCGCGCGCTCGATCGAGGCGCGCGCCTCGGCGATCTCCCGCATCGGCGGCCGGCTCCAGTAGCGCATCGCCACCGGATCGCTCTCCATCTCGAACACGGCGTCGCCATCGCGATCGGCGACCTCGCGGAGGACCAGCCGTTCGGTGGTGAGAACGGGGAATGTGTCGGGAAAGGTCATAGTGAAAGGTTGGGCGCGAAGGAACCAAGTATCAAGTCGGGGCGGCCGGGTTCCCGTTCGACTCGGTCGACCAGGGTGACGGCTGGGCGTCCAAGCCGTGCGCCGGTCAACGCCGATCTGCCGTGGAGCACGCCGTAGCGACCGGCATGGAACGGGGCGCTCGATCGCACGGCACGACGGACTGCTGGCCGGCCGCGGGTGAGGCCGCCAGCCGCGCTGGGCCGCGATTTCGGAGCGTCCACGACGCCATCGCCCCGCGCCGGCCGCCTTGGCAGGTATGGTTTGCCATCGCCTTAGCCCGTAACCTTATCTGCGCCCGGGACGTAGTCCGGTTCAGCACCTCCAAGGGCCCTTCACGCCCGGACGACTCGATCATGGAGAGCGCGCGACGATGAAACGAAGAGTGCTGTGGTTGGGCGCCGCGATCCTGGTGGTGGGTGGCGGCGTGGCGGTCATGGTCGTGAAAGGCCGCGAGAAGCAGCCACTCGTGGTCCAGACCGGGAAGGTGAGCCAGCAGAGGATCGTGCAGAAGGTCAGCGCCACGGGGAAGATCCAGCCCAAGACGCAGATCAAGATCAGCGCGGACGTGAGTGCCAAGATCAAGAAGCTGGGCGTCGTCGAGGGCCAGTGGGTGGAAAAGGGCGCCTTTCTGGTCGCGCTGGACCGGGAGCGCTATCTCGCCGCGGTCGAAAGCGCCGAGGCCAACGTGCGTTCCACCGAGGCGAACGCCCTGCTCGTCCGCCAGAATATGGAGAAGGCGGAGAAGGACCTGACGCGGTCCAAGGAACTCCAGGCTCGGGGTCTCGAGTCCCAATCGGACTTCGACTCCAAGCAGACGGCTTTCCAGGTCGAAGCCGCGCGCCACAAGTCCGCGCTCGAGCAGGTGGCGCAGGCGCGCGCCCTGCTCAAGCAGTCGCGAGACGACCTGTCGAAGACCACCATCTATGCCCCGATGTCGGGCACCGTGAGCGAGCTGAACAAAGAGGAGGGCGAGATCGCGCTCGGCTCCCAGTTCCAGGCGGATGTGATTCTCGTCATCGCCGATCTCTCGGAGATGGAGGCGCAGGTCAACGTGGACGAGAACGACATCGTCGCCATCAGAGTCGGGCAGGCGGCGGAGATCCAGACCGATGCGCTGCTCGACCAGCCGATGCCGGGCGTCGTGCGCGAGATCAGCAGCAGCGCGAACGCGTCGGGCGCGGGCACCACCGAGCAGAAGACCGAGTTCGAGATCAAGGTCGGCATCACCCAGCCGCCCAAGACGCTGCGACCCGGGATGACCGCCAGTGGTGACATCGTCACTCACACGAACGATCATGCGCTGAGCGTGCCGCTGCAGAGCGTGGCGCTCCGCACCGTGGACCAGCTCATGAAGAAGGGCGAGACTCGCAAGGACGCGGAGGCACGGTTCAAGGCCGACAAGGATGGCTTCGTCGAGGTCGTCTTCTGCATCGAAAAAGGCAAGGCCGTCGCCCGGCAGGTCAGGACCGGCATCCAGAGCGACGAGTTGATCGAGATCGTGGACGGTCTTCACGAGGGGGACGAGGTCGTCACCGGCAGCTACCGGGCGATCTCCAAGGATCTCGAGAACGGCGCCGTGGTGAAGATTGACAATAGCAAGCAGCCCGAGAAGCCCAGCGCGCATAGGACTCAGGGATAGGAAGCGCGCGCATGAGACCGCTGCTCAGCGTCGGCGAATCGTTTCATACGGCGCTGCGCGCGCTTCTCGCCAACAAGGCGCGGGGCGCCTTGACGACGCTGGGGATCATCATCGGCATCGTCGCCGTGGTGACCACGATGACAGCGGTGAACGGGCTCCAGAACCGGTTCCGCGAGAGTTTCTCCGCGGTGGGCTCGGACGTGATCTACGTGTCCCGCATGCCGTGGGTGGTGATGGACGACTTCTTCCTGTTCCGCAATCGCCCGAACCTCGACCTGCACGAGGCGCGCACGCTGGAAGGCCGGCTGCGCGGGAGGGCGCTCGTGAATCCCACGTTGGACACCCGCGTGGACGCCAAGTTCCGCTCCGAGACCATGGAGGCAGTGACCGTCATCGGCACGACGGAGAAACAGTCCCAGCTGTCCACGGCCCAGCCCCAGAGCGGGCGGTTCCTGATGGGATTCGACGTCGCCTCCAAGCGCAACGTGTGCGTCATCGGCAGCGACCTGCGTGACGCCCTGTTCCGCGGCACGGATCCCCTGAACAAGTCGCTCAAGCTCGGCCGTCACGAGTTCCGCGTCATCGGCGTCATGGAGAAGCAGGGCGGGAGTTTCCTGGGCGGGCCGAACTTCGACCGCCAGGTGTTCATCCCTATCACGTCCTACGTGAAAGCCTTCGGCGGTCGTCGCGGGCACGTGGACGTGAACATCGCGATCAAGGCGCCGACACAGGAGGCGATGGCGGATCTCGAGTACGTTGTGATCGGCGAGATGCGGAAGCTCCGTCAGCTGCGCCCGACCGAATCCGACAACTTCTCGATCAACAAGCTCGACACACTCGTCGGAACGTTCAACAACGTGATGGGCGTCGTGCTGCTGGTCGGGCTGCTGGTGACCGGCATCTCGCTGTTCGTCGGCGCGGTCGGCGTCATGAACATCATGTTCGTATCCGTGACCGAGCGAACGCGCGAGATCGGCATCCGCAAGGCGATCGGGGCCACACGACGCAGCATCCTGCTCCAGTTCCTGTTCGAATCCTCCGCCATCTGCCTGCTCGGCGGCCTCACTGGGATCGTGCTCGCCGCGGCCGTGACCGCGCTCATCAACGCCACCGTGATGCCGGCGAGCCTGTCGTTCCCGATCCTGGCCATCGCCATCCTGGTCTCGCTCGTGGTCGGTGTGGCGGCGGGCGTCGCGCCAGCCTTCCGCGGGGCACGGCTCGATCCCATCGAGTCGCTCCGCTATGAGTGAGCGCGGAGGTCCGCAACATGCGGTTGCTTGATGCCCTGACCATGTCACTGGGAGCTCTGGTCGCGAACAAGCTCCGGTCCGTGTTGACGCTGGTGGGCATCGTCGCGGGGGTCGCTTCCATCATCGCCGTGATGACGGCGATCTCGCTCATCCAGGCCACGCTGGAGCGGGAGATGAGCGTGCTCGGGGCGCAGACCTTCCAGGTGCAGAAGTGGCCTGCCGGCGGCTTCACCTCGGACGCCGAGCGGCGGCGCGCGATGCGCCGGCCACCGCTCACGCTGGCGAACGCGGATGCCATTCGCTCGCAGGTCGGCACCGTGGACCTGGTGGGCTCCGAGATCTGGGACTTCGGCTACGTCGTGGAATACAAGGGCGAGGCCACGAATCCCAACATCTCCATCTGCGGCGGAACCCCCGAGTACCCGCCGAACAACACGCACTACGTGGGGCTCGGCCGGAACCTGTCGCCGATGGACGTGAAGAGCGCCACACGTGTCGCCGTGATCGGCCACGCGATCGCCGGGAAGCTGTTCCCGTTCTCCGACCCAATCGGGCGCGAGATCCTACTGGACCGCCGCAAGTACCGCGTCGTGGGGGTGTTCGACGAGAAGAAGTCCGCGTTCGGCGGGAGCTTCGACAACTACGTGCTCATCCCCGTCACGACGTTCCTGGATATCTATGGACTCACGGACAGGAACGGCATGAGTCGCTCGGTCAACATCACCGTGCGGGCGAAGACTCCTGAACTCATGCAGGCCGCTATCGACCAGACGCGCCAGGTCCTGCGGCGCATGCGTGGAGTCAAGGCCGGGGCGGAGGACAACTTCGACGTCTACAACAGCGCGAGCCTCATCACCGAGTTCAACAAGATGAGCCTGGGCGTGAAGACTGGCGGCTTCGTGATCGGCATCGTCGCGCTGGTCGTGGCGGGGATCGGCATCATGAACATCATGCTGGTCGCCGTGACCGAGCGCACTCGCGAGATCGGCCTGCGGAAGGCGCTCGGAGCGCGCCCCGCAAGCATCCGCGCGCAGTTCCTACTCGAAGCGGTCATGTTGTGCAACGTCGGCGGGGTCGTGGGCGTCCTGGTCGGCTTCGGGCTCGGCAACCTCGTCGCGGTGTTCACGCATTTCGAGCCCCGAGTGCCGCTGGAATGGGCGGTCATCGGGCTCGTGTTCTGCTCGGCCATCGGGGTCGTGTTCGGCATGCTGCCGGCGATCCGCGCCTCGAGACTCGACCCCATCGAGGCCTTGCGTTACGAATAGCGCCGCTGACTCGCGCCCGTCGGAGCGCGCTCCCAGCGCCCGGAGCGTTCGGGCGTCACGATCGGCTGCCGTAGCGTCGGCGCAGAACGCTCCGAAACGCCTGCAAGCGACGCGCGGCCGGCAAGTTACGCCGCGAGCTCCACGTGAGCTCCACGTGAGCGGCCGAGCTTTCGTGGTCGCGGCATGGCGGCTGCAAGGTCATCGGTCGCGTGGTGCTGCTCCCA
>JAHFBX010000051.1 GCA_023249815.1 Candidatus Eiseniibacteriota bacterium | reverse complement strand
CGCGCTGGAGCTCGCCGACCGCGCGCGTCTCGCGGTCGAGCGCGTCGCGCGCCACCTCGAGCTCGCTCACCGCCGATCGTAGCCGCCGGAGCGCGACACGCGCCCGTGCCACGGCAACCGACACGATCAGGTAGATGGCCAGCTCGGCGAGCAGGTTCCAGTACAGCGTGTTCGGGTGCGAGAACGGTCTTGCCGTGAGTCGGTAAGCCATCCACCAGCAGGCGACGCTCAGGAATGAGAGCAAACGTCCGGCGCCGTCGCCGACGAACCACGCACCGAACAGGATCGCCACGATGTAGAAGAGGGAGGAGGCGACCTCGCTGCCGGTCCAGACGTCACTCGCGAACGCTGCGGCGAGCAGCAGCGCGGAGGTGAGAAAGAACGGGATGCGACGTCTGCGCGTCGATCGCTCGAGCTTGCTGGGCACGAGCGTCCGGCCTTCCCTGCCCGGGTCGTGATCACCGGGTGTGGAGCGCGAGATCACGAGGCGACGTCCTCTCTAGCCGGTGCCGGAGGCACCCTGCGACGTTCGCGCGACCTGTTCCGAACGAGCCGAGGCGCTTGGGAGACGGTGAGCTTGGGCGGCATGCTGGCATCGGAGCGTGGTGCGGGCCAAGCCGCTGGGCGGCCACGACACGGTCTCGCAAAGTCGGCCAGGTGCGTCGCTGCGACCTTGCTATCGGCCCGCCCGGGCAGCGTTGGGAGCGGCTGGGCCCGCGCTGGGAGCGCCATCGGCTGCGATGCCGCGAGGGGCATGAGAAGGTAGTCGGGTGACCTCCGATGTGCGACTCCGGCGTGTGCTCGCCGTGGCCGCGCTCCTCGCCGGATTCGGCGTGGCGCTGCCGCGGTTCCTCACGCACGGGCCCTATCCGCGACTCGGCGCGCGCATTGGTGAAGGCGGCGTCGTCCAGCGCGTGCTCGGTCCGCCGGCGCGCGGCACGCTCGCCCCCGGCGATCGCCTCGTCAGCCTGAACGGCGCGCCGCTCGCCGACATCGAAGTGCGTGCGCGCCTGTCCGCCGAAGGCTGGCCGCGCGGCCCGCTCGACCTGGTCTACGAGCGCGAGGGCGTGCTCAGCCGTGTCACGCTGCCTCCGACGCGGCTGTCGCCGTGGGAACGCTTCCGGATGCAGGCGTATCCGATCGCGGTGGCCGTGGCCGCGCCGCTCGTGGCGTTCCTGCTCGTCTGGCGACGACCCGACCTCGGCACGGCGTGGGTGTTCCTCTGGTACGCCACGCTCGACGGGCTCGGCGTGCTGCGCACCGTGTTCCCGCACGCGCAAGTGCAGGCCGACCCGCTGTTCAGCGCCTACCTCGTGCTCTACGACGGACTGGTGCTGCTCTATCCCGCGAGCTTCGTGCATTTCATGTCGGTGTTCCCGCGCCCGCGCTGGCGCGCGGGTTCGCGCGTGCGCAATCCGTGGTTCTGGCTCGCGGCGGTGAGCTACGCGCTCCCGCTCGCGTGGGTGGCGTTCGGCGGCGCGCGCTCCATGCCGCCGCAGGTGCTCGCGACGTGGTATCCAGGAGCGGCTGCAGTCATCGGCACCGCGTCGTTGATGCTTCGCTACAGCCGCTCCGAGCCCGGCTGGTCGCCCACCACGACCCAGCGCGTGCTCGCCGTGGTGGTCGCACTCGCGATGCTCGTGAGCAATTTAGGCTTTGGCGGCGACCGCATAGACCCCGTGCTGGCGGCCGCCGCGCCCACCGCGCCCATCCACGTGTTCTTCACGGTCATCTTGGGTGTCTGGCTCGCGACGCCGATCCTGCTCTCCTACCTGATCGCAGACGACGCGCTGTTCGATCCGCGGCGGCTGATCGTGGGCGGGTTGCCGTACGCGCTCCTCTCGGGCGTGCTCGCGACCATCTATCTCGCGGTCGTGTTCGGCGGCCAGCGGCTGTTCGCCACGGTCACCGGCGAGCAGGCGCTCGTGTTCAACGTCATCGCCGCGTTGATCCTGGCGTTCGCGTTCGCGCCGCTTCGCGAGCGCGTGCAGCGCGCCATCGCGCGGGTGTACGGCCGCGATCCCGAGGCGCTGCGCGCGGCACTCGACTCGGCCGGCGACAGCCTGCTCTCGGCCCTGGATCGCGGCGAGGTGCGCGGCGCGGTGGAGAGTGGCATCGAACGAGGCCTCCACCGCCAGGTCGCGGTCAACTGGCCCGACAACCGCCCGCCGTCGCTGGCCGAGCCCGCGCGCGTGCCCGACTTCGCGCGCGGCCCGATCATGGCGCTCCTCACGCAGGCTGGCGTGCGTCTCGACAACCTGCGCCTCACCGCCGAGCGCGCCGCGGCCACGCGCGCCGAGCTGCGCGCACTCCAGGCGCAGGTGCAGCCGCATTTCTTGTTCAACGCACTGAATGCATTGGCCTATCTCATCGAGACCGATCCCATGGCTGCGCAGCGCTTCACCGGTCGGCTCGCCGACATGCTGCGCTACACCGTGGAGGCCGGGAAACGCCAGGCGACGCTGCTGGGCGACGAGATCGCGTTCGTGGAGGACTACCTGGGCGTGGCGCGCGAGCGCTACGAGAACCCACTGCACTTTCGTTACAAGGGAGACCCGGCACTGTTGTCGGCGAGCGTGCCGCCGCTGCTGCTGCAGCCGCTCGTGGAGAACAGCCTGAAGCACGGCATCACGCCGGGCGAGGCGTCGCTGCGCTTGACGCTCGACGCCAGAGAAGCGAATGGCTGGTTCGAACTGGAGTTCGCCGATGACGGGGTGCCGCACGGGAACGGCACCACGAGCCTCGGCGTGGGACTGGAGAATCTCGAATTGCGCGTGCGGCACTTCGCGGGGCCGAACGCGCGCGTGCAGGCCACGCCACGAGGCGACGGCGGATTCGCCGTGCGCATGGCGTGGCCCATCCCGACCGGAGGAAGCGAGTGAAGATGGACGAACGCCTACGAGTGGTGATCGCCGATGACGAGCCGAGGGCCCGGCAGTTCCTGGAGAAGCTGCTGTCCGAGAACTCCCAGGTGGAGGTGGCCGGCGTGGCGAAGGGCGGCGGCGAGGCGCTGGCGTTGATCGCCAAGACACGCCCGGACGCGGCGTTCCTGGACATCCACATGCCCGACCTGTCGGGACTCGAGGTGGCGCGGCACTTAAAGGGCGAGGACGCGCCCATCGTGGTGTTCGTGACCGCGTACGACCAGCACGCGGTGGAGGCGTTCGAGCTGGCGGCACTCGACTACGTGCTGAAGCCCATCCGTCGCGAACGGCTGGCGGAGACCGTGCAGCGCGTGCAGCGCGAGGCGGAGCTGGGCGCCAAGCGCTCGGGCAACGCCGCCGCGGTGCGCACCGCGCTGGCGTCGGACTCGTTGCAGACGAACCCGACGCGACTGCTGCGGCTGCCCGTCCGCCACCGGCGCGAGGTGAAGCTGCTGGACCTATCGCAGGTGCCGATCGTGTTCTCTCGCGACCGTCTCGTGCTGGCGCGCGCCGAGGGCAAGGAGTTCCTCGTCGACTACACGCTGCAGGAGTTGGAGGAGCGGCTGCCCGAGGGGCAGTTCGTGCGCGTCCACCGTGGCGCGCTCGTCAACATGAGTGCGATCGAGAGCTACGGCGCCGAGGACGGTGTGCTCGTGCTGCGACTCAAAGACGGCACGCGCGTCGAGGCCAGCGAGCGGCGGGCGGCGGAGGTGCGGAGGAAGCTGCGCTGACCAAGAGCGCCGACGCGTCATGGCGAGCGGGCGGAGGGCCCGAGCCTCAGGGCGTACGAACCACGCGGCGCCGGTCTTCGCCGCCCGGGAAGCGGTAGCGAACCAGGTACACACTGCCAGCGAGGCGGGCGCCCCCCGCCTGCCCGGTCCAGCTCACGGCATGCCTTCCGCCGGGCCACACACCGCGCGCGGGCGATGCCACCAACCGGCCCTGCACATCGAACACATCGAGCTCGATCGCGGCGCGCTCGCGGAGCTCGAACTCGATCCGCACCGGGCCGCGGGACGGACTCGGCCCCACCAGCGCCAGCCGGAACGACGGGCCGCGCAACGCCTCGACGAGGATCGCCGGGCCGATGACGGTCGAGGGGCCCGACTCACGGGTGACCAAGCGGTACCAGTAGCTGCGGTCAGCGACCGCGGTGCGATCGAGTTCGACCTCCGCCTGCCCGTCGTGCGCGCGTTCGGTCGTGGGGCGGCTCCACGGCCCCTGCTCGCCAGCCTCGGAGCGCTCCAGCCACACCAACGCCGCCGCCGCGGCCTCGCCGAGCTCCCAGACGATCCGGACACCCTCTGGGACTCGTGCCGCGTCGAAGCGGCTCACCAGCGTCGCCGTCACGGAGCACCCCACGCCCAACGCGCCGACGCGACCACACCCCGGCCAGTCCACGAGCGGTGAACCCGCGAACAGATGAAAGTCCCCGATCGCCGGGTTGCAAAACAGGGGGTCCGTGCTCAGGTCTTCGCTGGATGGCGGCAGGCCTTCCACCGGCCCAAGGCCATTGTCGAACCAGTCATTGCAGTGGACCGCGGAGACCTCGGGGAAGCCCCAGAAGACTCCATGGCCACTGTTCCCGGAGCCGATATTCCCGGCGAACTCATACCGCCCGCTCACGTCGACTGAACAATAGGACACGAACCCGTTCCCACTGTTGAAACTGCTCGTGTTGTTCTTCACTTCTAGAACCTCGGGGACTGGATTCGCGTAGAGATGGATTCCGTTGCCACGGTTTCCGCACACAATATTGCCCAGGATGATTCCGTGACGGTCCAGCCCCGCTAGCATCCCGGGGCCGCCGCAGTTCGCGATCAGGTTCTCAAGCAAGACCAGGCTGTCGTGCCCCCAAGCAGTCACTCCAAATGTCGTCCGTTCACCGCATCGCTCGACCCTATTCTGCGTGAGGCGCACGATGTCCGCCATGGCGCCGATGCCGCCACCTGCGCAGTCGCGCACGACATTGTCGTCGAGCAGGATAGAGAATATCGCGCTCAGCCCGATTCCACCAGAATATCCGGCAACAACATTGCCTGCGACCGTTGCTGAGAGAATGTCCGAGGCCAGCCCAACTGTGCTAATCGCGAATCCGGTCCCATTCCCATGGAATTCGCTATTGCTGACATTGAGGCTGCAATTCTCCTGCCCGACGATGAGCTGGCTTCCAACAAAGATGCAGGAATCGATCTCGCAGCTCCCGTCCGCCTTCAAGAAAGCATCGCCCTCGATTCGGCACCCGCGAAGCGTGATCCCGGCGGTCGCAGGGTAAGCGGAGTAGTCCGAAATACCGGCGAGCAGAAGACACTGCTCAAGGACGATGAAGGAGAGCACGTCATCATTCTGGATGTAGACGGGCCCGCCACACTGAACGCCCCGCACACGAAACGTCGGGAAGTCACCGAAAGCGGGAGAGAATCGCAAGCCCGCCAAGACCGGCCGTTCGAACGCAGGATCGCCGGGAATACCGAGGAGGGCGACGTGTGCGAACACGACGGGCACCTCTGAATAGACTCGACTGCGGACGAAGACGGTGTCCGGGAGAGAGTTCAGGGCGCCCTGGATCGTAGGAATGTCGTCTGGCACGACGAGACTGGACGCGCTGACCGGGGCGACGCCGGTGGCTGGCGCGAATAGGCCGACCATGAGAGCTAGCCCTCGCAGCCCCTGGATTCGCAGGAGGGCCAGATTCAGCCGGCTCCAGCGCGGAAGTGCGGGATCCAAAGTGAGCGACGACGCAGGAGCGGGCAGCGCACGGCTCCGAATCGGATGGCGTGCAACTCGATTGGCCGTCCGCCTAACAGGGCGACCCCGGAGCCGGGCACACCTTGACGCGGGCCCGAACATTCCGACGATGCCAGGTTCCTTCGCGGGGGAACGGAACCTGTCAACGACTTTGAGACAATCGCTTCTTGAGATTAATGAGCAACGGCGATGCAGAGGTTCTCGCGCGTTAGATTGGGGTCACTCCTCAGATTGCAAGAATCGCGCGCTAAGGAAACGCAGGTCCCAGAGAAATCAACGAGCGCCCTCCCGCTTCGGCTTTAGCAATCCAAAGAGACCGGTTAATGCCACACCAAAACACATGCCAGAGCCAAGAAGTGTTAGAACATCCACCGCGCGGAAAGAGGCGAACCGCGGATTCCGTGCAACCGTCGTGAGTGCGATCGAACCCATGATCAGTAAGCAAACCCCCACTATTCGACTTCTCATTCAACCTCCTCGCCAAGGTTCGCCCTAAGCGGGCGCGAACGTTTCAGCGAGCCTATCACAGGGTGGCTCGCCAAACTGCTCAAGCGGGATTGCCCGTGCGCGCTCCTCACCCGTGCTGTTTCCGCTGCGCGTGCCACTGTCTTGGCTCCTCAAGTGGCGGTAAAAGCCCGTGGAATCCGTCGGCGACCGCATCCATGTCGATTGTGTGCTCCCCCCTGGAGTGTCCCCATCCCTCGGACCAGGAGCTCCGGGTGCAGTTGCGCGAGGTGACTACTGGGCGGCAGCCACCGGCCACTTGAGCTTTGCGATGCGGTCCTGGTGCATGCGCGGCTGGAACGCTTTGGCAAGCGAGTCGGTGTACTGCTGGAAGCGCTGGTCGCGCGCCAGCTCGGAAGCACTCGCGGCGATGTTCTGCCGCAGCGGCTCGGGCAGCTCCTCCCACGCCTGCTGCGCCACTTTCTTGTCCACCAACTGTAGGATGCGCCAGCCCTGCGCGGTCTTCTCGGGGCCGAACCACGCGCCCACCTGCTGCTGCGTGAACATGGCCTGGAACACGGCCCACGCCGGATCGTCGTTCGGGTAGTGCACGTCGGTCACGAAGACGTTCTCGTTGGGCGACACCTTCTTCACCGCGTCAGCGAGCGGGCTGCCCGGGGCCGCCGCCTGCACCACGCGCATCGCGAGGCCGGAATCGGCGGTGGCGAACTGCGCGACGCGCGCGGACTCGAGTCTCGTGAACTGCGGCTTCACGCGTTCCCACGCGAGCGCCACCAGCTCCGGCCCGGGCGGCGGCACCGTCGCCACCGCGAGCCCGTAGACGCCTTCCATCAGCGTCTGCTCACGCTTCGTCTTGAGGCTCGCCGCCACGTCCGGTTCCTCCACGATGTGGCGCTTCTGCGCCTCGAGGAACGCCACGCGGCGCATGACCTGCGCCTCGATCCAGATCTCGATCGCGGGCAGCAGGTTGAACGGCGGGCGTTGCACGTCGGCGCGCCGCATGTCCGTGAGCGCATCGTCCAGCGTGTATTTGCCACCGCGATAGCTCGCGAGCGGGGTGGCGAGCATCTCGGGCGTGGGCGTCAGCGGGCTCACCGGCGACAGCGCGCGGAACAGGAGCTGCGACCCGCCGGGAGCGGGCTTCACGTCGTAGTCATCCTTCATGCCGCGATACGCGCGGTCCAAGGCGGCGCTCTGCTTGCGCTGGCGAGCGAGGTTCTCGAGTCCCGCACGCTGGGTCTCGAAAGGGCCCTGCTCGCGCGGCCGGCGCTCGCTCACGCTCATCACGAACCAGCCATCGCGCGTCTGGTACGGGCCGCCGGCTTCGTTGAGCGGCTGCGTGCGGAGCGCACCGTCCAGCGGGTCGGGCATGGCGCCGGGCGGGATCCAGCCCACGTCGCCGGTGGGGGGCAGCACGCCGGAAAGGCTGTACGTGCGCGCCACGTCGCTGAACGCCTCGCCCGCGCGCAACCGCGCCTGCGCAGCGAGCGCCGTCTCGCGCGATGACGAGTAGATGAGCCAGACGTGCGCTTCCTGCTTGCGCGCCTCGTAGAGCGCCTTCACCTCGGCCTCGGAGACCGGCTGCGAGCGCGGCGCCAGCTTCGAGTAGAGCGACTGCAACAGCAGCCGGTTCTCCTCGTCGCGCATCAGGTTCACGAGCAGCGAGGTGGTGTCGTGGCCCAAGCGGTGCGCCTGCTCCAGCAGGAGCGCGCGGCGGCGGAGATCGGTCACGAACTCGCCCTTGGCCTGCGCCGGCAGGCCCGGGTACCGCGCTTCGGCGCCGCGGCCGGCGTGTTCGTAGTCGGCCACGGTCACGACCTGGCTCCCGACCTCGATGATCGGCTCGCTCTTTCGCGAACATCCGACAAGCGCCAGCGTGAGCACGACGGCGGGGACGAGAAGACGTTTCACGGCGAGGGATCCTTTCGAGAGCGTGACGGCCATGGTCGCGAGCCCGCGCAGGTTAGGGGCCTGTACGGTCGGGCGGCAAGCGAGCGGCGCGATTCGCGTCACGCGGTCGCTCGATGTCCGGCCCCACCCATCGTCGTGCCGACGTGGTCCGGGCATGCGCCGCGTTCGTCGGCAAGCGACATGTCCATGAATGTCACTTCCTGCAGTATCGCCCGCGGCCGGTCGCCGGCCCCGAGCCTGCGCGCCCTTCATGCGCAGGCGGGCTCCCCCCCAGAAGATCCGCAGGAGGTCGAGCATGTCATTCCCTCGCTCCCGGGCGGCGGCCGTTGCCTTGGTGTCCGCGCTCCTTGCCAGCACGCCGTATGCCGCGCACGCCGCCATCCAGTGGCCGGCGAGCGAGCTCTCCACTCACGTGCAGGCCTACTTCGCGCAGCTTCGCGGTGATGAAGCCAGCGCGCGTCGCTTCTTTGCCGAGCACTGGGCGGCCTCGGCGCTTGAGGAGACCCCGCTGGAAACGCGGCTCCAACGTCGCACCGCGATGCTCGAGCGAACCAAGGGCCTGACGCCGCTCGAGGTGGTGAACGAGGAGACCGCGTCCATGGAGGTCCGCTGTCGCGCCGGGAACGGCGACGAAGTGATGGCGATCTTCGAAGCAGAGGAGGTGTCGCCCCACCGAGTGCTCGGCGTGCGGCTCGAGGCGAACGCTCCCGACGGACCGGGCCCCGGAGGCCATCCGCCCGGCGGACCCGGTGGCACGTCGGGCCCGAATCGCGGCGAGCGGGAGCGGCCATCGTCTGTCGGCCCAGCGCTGAGCGATGCCGAGCTCGCGGACCAGGTGCGCGCGCACTTGGATCAGCAGGAGGAAAAGGGCGAGTTCTCGGGCGTGGCGCTGCTCGCGCGTGGCGACAGTACGCTCCTCTCCGGTGCATGGGGCGACGCCGACCGCGAGAAACACGTGCCGATCAAGCCCGACACCCGGTTCAACCTGGGCTCCATCGGCAAGCTGTTCACGAAGACTGCTATCGCGCAGCTCGCCGAGAAGGGCAAGCTGTCGTTGGACGACAAGCTCTCCAAGTACCTGCCCGACTTCCCGCACGCCGACGAGATCACGCTCGACATGCTGTGCCAGCACCGCTCGGGCGTGGGGGACTTCTTCAACGCCAAGTACGACACTACGGACCACTCAAAGCTCCGGCACAATCGCGACTACCTCGAGTTGATCCGCGACCAGCCGCTGTGGTTCAAGCCCGGCACGAGCGAACGCTATTCGAACGGTGGCTACGCGCTCCTGGGCGAGGTGATCGCCAAGGCCTCGGGCGAGGACTACTACGACTACCTCGCCAAGCACGTGTTTGGCCCGGCCGGGATGACCGCGACCGGAGCGCCCATCGAAGGCGACGGCACGCGTGCCCTGGCGCGCGGCTACACGCGCGAGGGCGCTCCCGAGGGCCAGGAGCGCGACAACGTCGCGACGCGACCGGCGCGCGGGAGCGCCGCCGGCGGCTCCTACTCCACCACCGCCGACATGCTCGCGTTCGATCGCGCGCTGTTCGCGAGCAAGTTGTGCGGCCCCGCGTGGTCCGCGTGGGTGACGGGCGAGTCGCGCCCGGACCGCGGTGGCGGTGGTTCGCTCGCGGGCCAGGCGGCGTTCGGATTCGGCGGCGGCGCGCCCGGCATCGCGAGCGAGTGGCTGCACGAAGGCGACACGGTGCTCATCGTGCTCACGAACCGCGATCCAGAAATCACCCAGCCCGTGATGCGACCGCTCCGCGAGCTGATCCAGCGGAAGAGCCCCCAGCGAAAGCGCGTGCGGTCCTAGGCTGGACTCGAAGTTTCAGGGCGGGGCCGGCGCGCAGTCCTGTTGATCAATGGCCGATGGTGGCCTGAGCCGGCATCACCTGCCCTCGGGACCGGGACTTCGGGGCGAGGAAACCCACGGCGACACGCACGCGCTGTTCGAGCGCCGGCAGAATGTGCTCCTCAACTGGCCGCGCGGCCTGTTGAAAAACTGTCAACTCACTGGTGGGCAACGGAATAACGGTGTCAGCCGCGCCCAGTGGCTGCGTCAGCACAGAACACTCCGCGAGGAGCCGGTCGAGCTCAGGCTTGCCCATGTGCGCCGCCGCCGCAAGCAGCTCGCCGGAGTTCCCGAGCGTGAGGTGCGGTGACAGCAGGACCACGGCGTTCAGGTTCAACCGGCCCTCCGCCACGGCCTCGAAGATCACCGGGAAGCGTCGCGCGGTCCTGGGCGATGAGCGTGGTCAGGCCCGGGACCAGGGGGGACACGCGGGGGAGGGATCTTCGGGCATCCAACTCACCCTGGGGACCGTTCAGCCGGCGCTCACCCTCTCGCCCTTCGCACCAGCAGCAGAACCACTGGCCCGCTTCGCGAGCAGCGCTTCGATCGCGTCCGCGGCGCCCGCCGCGCCGGGCTCTTGCTCCATGCGCCCGGCGACCTCGCGCGCTCGCGCCGCGGCGCGGTCGTCCGCCAAGAGCGCGGTGAGTTCACGCTGGAACGCGGCGGCGCTCACCTGCGTGCGCTTGAGCGTGCGCGCGATGCCGAGCTGGCGGCAGCGCTCGGCGTTGTCCGGCTGGTCGTGGCTGAACGGCACGACCAGGATGCGCTCACCCATAGGGGCGTGCGAGATGGCCGGCACGCCGGGCACGTCGTTCAAGCCCTGCTCGCCCACGAGCAGCACGGCGCGACGGTTCATCGCACGCGCGGCTGCGGCCGCCACGATGTAGAAGTCGCCCGCCGCGAACACGGCCGAGGAGCCGAGCGTGAACACGAGCGGCGCGTCGCCCTGACGCAGGAACACCTCGAGTGCCAGCGGCATGCCCTGCCCCTCGACGCCACGGTCGTGGAACGGGAACCCCGGCTGCACCGCCGACGCGGGCCAATCCTTCTGAGGAGGCGCCAGCTCGCGCGAGAACAGCACCAGGTGGAGTTGGTCCGAGTGGCTTTGCAACATGGGATGGCGATCACTCGGCGGCAGCCCCATCTCGGAGCGCATGGCATCCACTTCGCGGAACCAGGGCCGGGTCACGGCGCGGCCCAACGCCCACAACAGCCGCCACGGCCAAGGCCCCAGGCCGCGAAGCCGCCCGAGCCAGGCCACCGCCGGCGCCACCGGCGGATCGTGGCGCGAGAACATGGCGAACGGCTGGAGCGTGGTGGACACGCGCGGCAGGCCCAGCTTCTCCGCCACGAGCGGCGAGGTGAACGTGAGGACATGGTCCACCACCAGGTCCGCGCCCCGGCAGGCCACGAGCAGGTCGTCGCGCGACTGACGCAGGTAGGGCAGTACCAGCTTTTGCAGCACCACGTCACTGCCGCGTCTCGCGTCCATGGCGTCTCGCAGCACGCCGGAGAGATCGCCCCACTCGTCAAAGTGCGGCCGCACTGGCGCGAACTCCAAGAGCATCGCCTCGACGCGATCGCGATAGAGCCCGTGCGTGGCGATCACAGCCTGGTGGCCGCGGCGTTTCAGTTCGAGCGCGATGGCCAGGTACGGATGCAGGTCGCCCAAGGAGCCGAACGTGTTGAGGATGATGCGCGCCATGGTGCGGCAGTGTACGCGGAGTGCGCCCCACACGCGCGGTGGAGTGGCTACGGCGACAGCTTCGCGCTCACGACCTCGTGACAGGCGACGTCCTCGCGCTGCGAGATTCAGCCCGTC
>JAHFBX010000324.1 GCA_023249815.1 Candidatus Eiseniibacteriota bacterium | reverse complement strand
CGAACGGCGAACCGGCCGCGCCGGAGAGCGGAACGGTGACCTGCTCGCGATAGGTGCCGGGCTTCACGATGATCGTGACGCCAGGGCCCTTGTGGGCCGCCATGGCGGCCGCGATCGTGCAGTAGGGAGCGGCTTCGGAGCCGTCCGGCACTGGCACGCACGGCGCGGCATTGCTGACGTAGAACGTCTGCGCCAGGGCGCTCGTGGCGATCGCCACGAGGAGGAACGAACCGAGGGCGACGCGGCAGACGCTCGAACGAAGCGTTCTGCGCACGGCCTTGTGGGCGTGCGAGGTGAGCAGCATGGGGCCTCCCGGCCGAGATTCGCGAGAAGAGATGTACAGGCAGGGGAGAGGACGAATCCAGATCCGGGCCATGCGCAATCCTGAGCGAAGCGCGAGCGGCTTGCGAAACGATCCGGTGAGAGAACAGAGTATCGTGTCGCGGGGACCGGAATGAAGGACATCGTGAGGCCCGGTCCTGAAAGTTCCCGGGACTCGCGGAGCGGACTGCCACGGCGACCGAACTCCCCTGCCCCGGCGGGCGGAGTGCCTCATGATCGCGAGAGAAGTTCCGCAGAGGCACTCGAAGTTTGTAGGTAGCAAACCCAGGTAGCGGCCTCCCGGGTACTGCGGAGAACGGCAGGAGGTGGGGTCTCCGCTCGGGAGTGCCTGGATCGCCAGAACGAAACCGGGGGCGCCCGCGGTCGCGGACGCCCCCATTGATCCGAGCTGAGTCCAGGCGCCGGCTAGAAGCGGACGACTCGCCTCACGAAGTCCGACTCGCCGACACGGGCGCGGATGAAGTAGATGCCGGTTCCGGCACGCTGGCGGCTCATCGTCATGCCGTCCCACCGAAGCTGGTGGTGGCCTGCCGCCACGGGGCGGGACTCGGAATACACGCGCCGGCCCTGGGCGTCATAGACCGACCAGTCGAGGTCGCTGTCCTCCGGCAGATCGAGGGCGAAGTCCACGGCGCCCATGGAGGGGTTCGGGTAGCCGTCCGACAACGCGAGCTTGCCGATCGCAAGGTCACCCGGCACGCCCGACATCGCACGGACCCGGGAACGGACGTGGATATTCGTGCTCGCGGTCGCCGAGAGCGCGTTCGCGGCCTTGAATGTCACCTTGTAATTGCCGGTGGGCATGAGGCCAAGGAGCCAGGTGAACGTGCCCTCCGTCTTCGTGGAGTTCGTGACGAAACTCACCAGAGCGCCGCTCGGTAGCTTGCTCTTGTCCACGGTGAGCGACGTGATCGGGTCGTTGTCCGGGTCCTTCGCAGTGACCTTGAAGCTCACCATCGTCCCGAACAGTGCATTGATGTCCGTGGGCGCGACCACGACGGGCGGTGAGTCCAGCGGCAGGAACTCGAACACGCCGATGTCCGCGTAGGCGATCGGCCCCTCGCTCCGGTTGAGGGTGCGCGAGTCGTCCAGCGGCGCGGTGCCAAAGATGTCCACGCCCGGCCAGTTCGACACGCCCGAGTGCGCCGCGTCGATCGCCGGCGACCCCGAACCGATCGCGAAGTCGCCCGTGATGGGGCTCAAGAAGATCGGGTTCGCTTGGAACGAGTGAAGGTCCAAGCCACTCACTGCCTGGAACTCTGCCAGGGTGTTGTAGGAAGTGTCGATCCACTTGACTGGCGGCTGCAGCGTCGAGTTCCAGAAGATGTTGTGGTCAGACACGAAGCCCACGGAGGAATTCCCGTCCACCCACAGGTCTTTGCCATTCGCGGCCACGCCGTTGGTGACCGTGATGCCGTTGTTCACGCCGATGCAGTTGTACACCGAGGCCCCGGGTGAGTCGCCCTCGAACGAGAAGCCGTCCTTGAAGTTGCCGTAGGCGATGTCGTTCCGGTGCATGGTGCCGGTAGTCGCGAGGTGATCGAAGCCGTGATCGCCGTTGCTCCACGACCGGTTGTGATACGAGACGCAGTTGTTCGAACCCAGGGACCAGTGGAGGCCGGTGTCCTGGTTGTTGTGCAGGTTGTTCCCGAACATCGTGTTTGCCGGCGCGGCGGAGAGGAAGATGCCATTCGCGCGGCGAACCGCGAGATCCGCGTTCCGGAAGGACTCGTTGTTGCTTACGACGCAGCCGCTGGCCCCGGCGGTGAGGCCGATGCCGTGGAAGTTCCCGTCGCTCACCTTGTTGCCCGTGATGACGTTGCGCTGTCCGTTGATGGTCTGGATGCCGTAGCTGTTGGAGAAGCTGACGGTGTTGTTCGAGATCACGATGTCCGACGTGGGGTTCTGCATGTAGATACCGCGAGACTCCGCGTGCCGGATCTCGAATCCATCCACCGTGATGAACGACTTGGTGGACATGTTGAAGCCGTAGTTGCGTTTGCCGACGAGCACGCCACGCAGCGCGGGACTGTCACCCCCCAGGTTCACGTAGAGCCCCACGCCCGGCTCGAAGTGGAACGTGTTCACAGGCATGGTGGAGCCGAGCTCGAGGGTGACCGCAAGGCGGCCGCCGCTCGCGAATACCTGGAGCGGCGCCACGGTGGCGCTGCTCGCGAGCCAGGACGTTCCTTCCGCCTGCGTCCACAGCGCGGCGTTCGCGAAGTCGTCCGCGCACTCGATCACCGCGCCCGGACCCGAAGCGCGGAACACGAACGGCGAGCCCGCGACGCCCGACAGCGGCACCGTCACTTGCTCCCGGTAGATGCCAGGCTTCACGACGATCGTGACGCCCGGGCCCTTGTGCGCCGTCGTCGCCGCCAGGATCGTGCAATACGGGGCGAGTTCGGAGCCGTCCGGGGTGGCCGCGCAGGGAGACGCGTTGGATACGTAGTAGGTCTGGGCGAGGCCACTGGAACTCGTCAGGGCCACGAGGGCGAGACCGAGCGCGCCGCGGCAGACGCTGACAAGTAGCGACCTGCGCATGGCCACGAAGGCATGTGAAGCGAACAACATGGGGCCTCCGGATCGAGATCCGTGGAGAGAGAGGTGCTGCGAGGCGAGAGGGAGAGAGACCTTCTGGATCCGAGCCGCTGGCGCTCCGGGGAGGAGCGCTGAAGTGCGCGGCGAGATCGGCGAGGGAAAATCGTATCGTCTAGACCTCGCGACGATGAAACGAAATCTGTGGCGAAGTGCGTGCGTCGCCCGAACTCCCGGGAATCGCGCGGTCGACGCGAGTGATTTCGCAATCCTCGGGCGATGCGCAAGGCGCGACGCGGCCAGGAGCTCCCCACCGCGTGCGATCCGATGTTCGTCCGCCTAGTGGCCACCACGCTCGGCGAGCCGCACCTCGCGAAGCCGGCTGAGCCGTGGTTCGAGGACGAGGTGGCCCAGGGCGGCGAGCGCGCCCGCGGCAAGGCAGCCCAACCACAGTGTCGGCGGCCCGAATCGCTGCAAGACGAACGTGCCGATGAGCGGCGCGCCGAACGCTGCGAGCCCGAAGCACAGCCCGTAGGCGCCCTGGTAACGGCCCCGGAGCGCCGAGGGCGACACATCTGCCACAACCGCGTTGCCGATGGGAAGCACGCAGATCTCCCCCACCGTCCACACCACGACGCCGATCGCCATCAGCAGCGGTTCGCGAGCGACGGCGTTCACCCCGAACCCGAGACCGACCAGGGCGGAACCCAGCGCCAGGGTCCGGGACCGATTCCAGCGAGTCACGATCGGTGCGAGGAACGGCTGAACGAGCACGATGACGATGCCGTTCAGGCCAAGCACCAGCCCCAGCAGCCGGCGGGAGAGCCCCGCTTCGCTCATGGT
>JAHFBX010000323.1 GCA_023249815.1 Candidatus Eiseniibacteriota bacterium | reverse complement strand
GGACCCGGTGCGCGTGTCGTTCAGTGCCGACCGACTCGGGGCGTTCTTCGAGGCGCAAGCGCGCCAGCGCACGTTCCTCTATGGCACGCTCGTCCGCACGCAGGAGAACATGTTCTTCCACTCGTCGCTGGTGACCGACCCTGCGCTCCAGCCGACCGCGGTGATCCGCTTCATCACCCCTCCGCCGGGAAGCGCACCGTGATCCGCACGAGCCGATGTGGCCCCGAGGCCAAGTTCTCTTCAAGAATGCCGCATCCGGGATTCCGGCCTTGACCCTGCCGTGAAGGCGCCTCTCTAATCTCCCGGTCCATGCCCCCGCGTCCCCACGCTTCGACGCACATGCCCGCGCGGCGTTCGCGCCGCGGCGACCGCTTGAGGCCCGCCCTCGTGGTGCCGCTCGCGGCGTTCGCGCTGGCGCTCGCTTCGCGAGGCGCGGTCGCGCAGGGCGTGCGCCCGTGGAGCCCGCCCGGCCAGGACACCGTGCAGGCGCTCGCGAGCGAGGCGCGGTTGCTGTTCCGCCGGGCCGACGCCGACACGCTCTCCGAGCGCGGCATCGTGCCGTTCGAGCGCGTGGGGCAAGCGGCGCGCCGGCTGCTCCGCCGGCTCGGGCGACAGCACACGCTGGCGGCGCCGTCGATCGAGCCCACGCTCGACTCGCTCGGCCTCGACGTGGACGTCGTCCATGACCTCGACATCCCGAGCATCGTGCTCGTGATGGTGCGAAACCCGGACCGGCTCACGCAGCAGGCGGTGGGCTACCTATTGTGGTTTCGCGGGCCGGACCTGCGTATGCAGGGCATCGCGTTCCCGCCGTGCGTGCGACCGCGTCTCGAGTCGTGGTGGAGCGGCGACGCGCGCTCGCCCTACTCGGCGGCGATCGTCTACCGCCAGCGCGGCGAATCCGGCCGCCTCGGCTTCAAGTACCTGCGGCTCTCAGCGGACGGCTTCTACTGGGATCTCGTCCAGTACGAGGGGAACGGACCCGAGCTGGGTACCCACGGCGACGCCACGTTCGCCGACCTGGACGGGGACGGCCGCCCCGAGCTGTTGTCGTTCTCGCAGGCCCCGCCGGATTCAGTTCTGACGGTGGAGGGCTCCGTGCAGCCGATCCTGCGCGAAGCCATCTACACCGACCGCGGCCAGGGCTTCGTCGTGCACGACGCGCGCATCCTTCCCGGACCGCTCTCGACGCTGCGACTGTTCGCGAGCGCGCTCCGCCAGGGCGATCGCGACGGCGCTCGCCGGCTGCTCGTGAACCCCGACTTGCTCGAGCTGGCGGTAGCCGCCGGTTGGGCAACGGGCCGCTCACCCCGTACCTTCGTCGTGGACCGGCAGGAGGAGGGGCAGTCCTGGCCGCAGTGGCTGGGTGCCCGCATCACGGGCCCGCAGGGCGTGCGGCGCTGGGTGTTCCACTTCCTGCTGCGAGACGGACGCTGGCTCATTCGAGAGTGGCGCGCCGAGGAGACCCCGCGGACCGAACCGGTCCGGGGCACGGCGCCCGACAAGACAGGAGGGACCCGGCCGTGAAGCAGGGAGCGCTCCGCACTGCCGTCATCGCGATCGCCCTCTTGGTGGCGCTCTCGGGATGCGACCGCAAGCCGCGTTTGGTGCCCGCCGGGGCCGACAGCCTCGCCGTGGCCCAGGACTCGTTGAGCATCCTGACGCGCTCGGCGCAGCAGCAATGGGAGGGCGGACAGACCGAGCAGGCGGCGGCGATCACCGCGCGCATGCTGCGCGACCGTCTCGCGTCCGAGACGTCCCCGGATTGGGCCGACCGAGCGCGGTCGCTGCTGGACTCACTCGGAATCGGGGCCGAGGTGCAGGGCCACGACCGGGCCGCGATCGTGAACCTGTTCTCGCGTTCGGAGACCGAAGGCGGGTCATGGCCCTACTTCGTGTGGAACGAACAGGAAGGGGTGCGCGTGCAGGCGCTCGAGGGCCGCGGCATGCGGTTGATCGACGCGGCGATGCGCGGCTTCGTCTCGAGCGAGGCGAGGGATTCTTCGCAACTCGCCGTGTTGTGGGGCCGCCGCGGGCCGGCCGGGCAGCAGCCGTTGCTCCTGACATGGCGCCACGCGCGGGGCGGCCGCTGGGACCTGGCGCAGACGCTGGGGCCCGACTCGCTCGGCGGCACCGGCAGCGGGCAGTTCGACGACCTGGAGCTCGTGACCAGGACGTTCAAAGCCACGCCATGGTTCGACGAGTGCGCGACCTGCCCGCACGTGTTCCACGAGCGCCGCTTCCGCTGGGGTCCGCAGGGGTTCGTGCGCGTGGACGATCGCATCGTGTCCTCGCCGTACGCCACGTTCTCCTCGTTCGTCGCGGCGCTGGTCGAGGGCGACCGCGAGACCGCCGAGCGCTGGGTGGCAGATCCGTCGCTCGTCGAGTTCGCGCGCCGTTACGAATGGCACGATTCGTCGCTCGGCCGTTGGCGCCCCGCCCCGGGCACCGAGGCGAGTGCCCCTGAGATGATCTTCTTCCGCGGCCGTTCGGATGCGTTCCGCGTGACCTTCCAACCGCGCGGCGCCGGATGGGTGCTGCTCGGGTTCGAGGCGACCACGCGCAGCGTGGAGTGACCCGGGGAGCGAAGCTTGCGCATCGGTGAACGACCTCAGCCTACTTCGCTCCCGTTTCTCCCGACCGCTCCGGCTGGGCACTCGTGCCGGGACCGCCGAACCGCGCTGGCGCTCGCCGTCCCGTCGGTCGCACTCGCACTCGTCCTCGCCGCAAGCCCCAGCCTCGCCTCCATGGACATAGCCGACAACGGCCCGGTCCTGGACGCGGGTCGCTTCACCATGCGCATCACCAACGTCGGCGTCATCGGGAACGCGTTCTTCAACAAAGGGCTGTCGTTCGATCCCTCGTTCGAGTTCCCGAAGGGCAGCGGCCACGAGTGCTTGGAACACGCCGAGTTGTGGATCGGGGCACTACGCGAGGACGGCAGCCTCGGCGTCTCGGGCGGCCCCATGCTCGAGCTGCGTCCGACGCTCGACTCCACCGACCTCGTCGTGACGCGCTATGCCGGAGACCGCGGGACACGCGCCACCTATGACGACGACGGCGACGGCGTGATCGACGAGGAGTACCTGGACGGTGTGGACAACGACGGGGACGGCGAGGTGGACGAGGACCTGCGCTTCCCCGCGCAGGAGACCGGGGCGTGCCGCTACATGGACGACCGGCCCGAGGCGGTACAGTTCGCGTACGAGAACGGCGAGCGTCACGTGCCGTTCGGGCTCACCGTGCAGCAGGAGGCGCACGCCTACTCGCTGCCCGGGTACGAGAAGCTCGCGGCGCTCCAGTTCACCATCACGAACCACGGCAACCAGCGCCTGCGCGACGTGCGACTCGGCGTGTTCGCGAACCTGGACTCGCGCGACCGCTCGGGCGGCAACGGGCACCTGGACGATGTCGTGAGCACGCTGGGCGACTCGCTCGTGATCTTCGAGGGCGTCTCGGTGCTGGCCGAGGTGTTTCGCAAGGACTGCTACACGCGGCTCTCCGGGCAATGGCCCGCCGTGCACGACGCCTCGCCGCGGTCGCAGGCGCCGTGGACGGCGATCGTGGGCCTATCGCACACCACCGATCCGCTCGGCTACGTCACGAACATCGCGTTCCCCGGCGTGCGCGAGGCGCTCGCGGCCGCGCGCGCGCCGCGTCGCGACACGGCGTTCACTTACACCGTGTACTCGCCGTCGCTGCCGCCGCGGCAGGGCGGGCCGCCGAAC
>JAHFBX010000322.1 GCA_023249815.1 Candidatus Eiseniibacteriota bacterium | reverse complement strand
CGGCCTGCTGTTCGCACACGATGCTCGCGACGGTCTCGTGTCCGTCCACGAGCACCAGCTCGGGGATCACGCGCAGCAGCGACACGGCACGCGCCATGGCGGCATGAGTGGCGCGACGGATGTTGACGCGGTCAATGGCGCGCGGGCCGGCCACCGACCAAGCGAACGCCCGGGCCCCTGCCAGGACCCGGGCGAACTGTTCGTCGCGTCGTTCGGCGGTGAGTTGCTTGCTGTCGTTGAGGCCGTCCCAGTCCTGGGACAGGTCCAGTACGACGGCCGCCGCCACCACCGGGCCTGCCAAGGGCCCGCGGCCGGCCTCGTCCACTCCCGCCACCGTGGCGCGCTCACCCGCGAGCAGCGCTTCCTCGCGTGCCAGCCGGCGCCAGCGGTAGCGCGTCACTCGGCCGTCGCGGTGGCTCCCGTGCGGTCCTTGAGGCGAGCGGCCTTGCCCTTCTTCTTACGGAGGTAGAAGAGCTTGGCGCGCCGCACCTTCTTCTGCTCCGACGGGATGACCGTGATGCTGGCGAGCGTCGGTGAGTGAAGTGGGAACGTGCGCTCGACGCCGATACCCTCCGAGATCTTCCGGACGGTGAACGTCTTGCGCATGCCGGCGCCCCGGACGTTGGTGACGAGGCCGCGGAACTTCTGCTGGCGCTCCTTGTCACCCTCGATCACGCGCACCATGACCTCGACCGTGTAGCCGGGTCGGAGGTCCGGGCGCTCGGACTTGATCTGTGAATTCTCGACTTTCTCAAGCAGGCCCATGACGGGCTCCTTTCCACATGATATGGCCCGCGGGGGCGGGCAACTGCAGGCAGCGGGGCAGTATACGGGAGCTATCCTCACCGCCTCAAGAGCTTATTCTGTCAGGATTTGGCCGATTTTCTGGCAATTCGGCGGGTTCGCGGGGGCTGGGGGGTTCGGCGTGCGCCCGGGGGGACCCTGGAGGACGCCCTACCCCGCGTCCCGCCCCCTGCCCACCCAACCGGCAGGGGTGACCCCGCCCTGGCGAAGCAGCAGGTTCAACTGCGCGGCGTGGTGCTGGACATGGCGCAGGTTGTAGAGGTGCATCTCGAGCACCGAGAGCTCGCCCGAACGGAAGGCGCTCGGCTCGCTCGCGCGCGTGTCGTCGAGCGCGCGCAGCACGGCGCGGCAGCGATCGCGGCCGTGCTCCAGGTACGCGAGCAAGTCGTCCACCGTGTAAGCGCGCTCCGGGTAGACACCGGCGGGGTCCAGCTCCCCGAGCGTGAACGGAGCCGGCGGCACGTGCGCTTCGGGTGAGTCACTGAGGTAGCGGTCGAGCCAGAACAGCGTGTGGAACGCGAGGTACCAGAAGCGGCGCTCCACCGGCACGGAGGGATCGTCCCAGAGCCGGGGCGGGCAAGCGCGGATAGCGCCGTCCAGCATGTCGATGGCCGCGAGGAACTGTCCGGCGAGCGCGCGCTTCCACGGCGCGGCGCTCATGCCGAAAGCTCCCGGCCGAAGAGGGCCAGCGTCTCGACCGGCTCCCCCATCTCGATCTGGTTCTCGAATCGGAACCCGAGGCTCTCGAGCACGTGCTGAGACGCGGTGTTGTCGAGGCTGGTGATCGCCACGAGCTTCGCGAGCCCGAACCGCGCGCGCGCCAGCTCCACCACAGCGGTTGCGGCCTCGCGCGCGTAGCCCCTGCCGCGATGGCGCTCGAGGAACGCGAAGCCAAGGTCCACGTGCTCGAGCGTGTCGCGCTTGATGAGTCCGCACATGCCGAGCGCCTCACCGGTCGCGAGCGCGGTCACAGCCCATAGGCCGAACCCGTGAACCGCGTAGCTCCCGTCACGGATCTTGTCGATGTAGCCGCGAGCGTCCTCGAGCGAGTGCACGTTGCGGTCGCCGATGAACCGCAGCCACGCCGGATCGTTCACCAGCTCCATGATGAACGCCGCGTCGTCGTGAACGAGTTCGCGGAGCACGAGCCGTGGGGTGCGTGCGAGCACCGGAAGTGCGGCGTCTTCGGAATGGGCGCTCCCGCTCACGAGAGCCGTCCCTCCGCGCAGTCGGACGCGAGCGGAGGGAGCGCCATGCGTTCGCCGCTGCCGCACCGGTCCCCGCCCGCCATGTGACCTCCTCGGAGCGCCCGCACCACGCGCCGCGCATAGTCCGCAGCATAGCGCGGCCCGCGGCTTTGTGGCTCGCCCGGCATCCTCTACCCTCCCCGCCATGTTCGCGCGCAGCCGTCAGCTCTTCGCCACCGGCATGTTCGTCGTGGATGCCGTGCTCATCGCGGCCGCATGGCTTGGCGCTTACTGGCTGCGCTTCCATGCGCTCGGCCTGCCCACCCCGCTCGGCGTGCCCCCGCTCTCGCTCTACCTCTGGAGCGGCGCCGTGCTCACGCCCACGGCGTTGCTCGTGCTGCGCACGTTCCGGCTCTATCGGTCGGCGCGCACGTCGCGACTGGGCGTGGAGCTGCTCGCCATCGTGCAGGCCACGGTCGTGGTCGCCGCCATGGCGGGCGTGGGTTCGTTCTATGCGCGCGGCGAGCTGTCGCGCACGGCGATCGGCATCTTCCTCGTGCTCGCAACGCTACTCCTCTCCGGCGTGCGCGTGTGCGCGCGGCTCGTGCTGCGCGAGCTTCGCCGTCGCGGGCGGAACCTGCGCCACATCCTGGTCGTGGGCACCGGTGAGCCGGCGCGGATGCTGTTGAAGAAGATCCGCCGCCACGCGGATTTCGGGCTCCACGTGCATGGCCTGGTCGCCGCCGACCGCGCGGACGTGGGCAGGAGTCTCTATGAGGTGCCTGTGCTGGGCGCGGTGGCCGAGCTGCCGCGGCTCCTGAAGGAAGTGCGGCCCGAGATCATCTACGTGGCGCTCGAGCGCCGCGAATGGGAAGCCGAGGCCGAGGCGCTCACGCTGCTCGCGGATTCCACCGTGGCGGTGCGACTCGTGCCCGACCTCACGCAGGCGTTCCGCCTGAACCCGAGCGTCGAGGACTTCGACGGCATGCCGGTCGTGCTGGTCACCGAAAGCCCCGAGCAGGGCTGGAACGCGGTGGTGAAGCGCGCGTTCGACCTCGCCTGTTCGGGCCTCGGGCTGATCGTGCTGTCACCCGTCCTGGCGGCGCTCGCGATCCTCGTCGGGCTCGACTCGCCGGGGCCGGTGTTCTACGGGCAGGAACGCGTGGGCTTGAACGGACGCCGTTTCCGCATGTTCAAGTTCCGCAGCATGCGCGTTGACGCCGAAGCGCGTGGGAGCGGCTGGACGGTGAAGGACGATCCGCGCCGGACGCGATTGGGCTCCACGCTGCGTCGGCTGTCGCTCGACGAGCTGCCGCAGCTCTGGAACGTGTTCATGGGTGACATGAGTCTCGTCGGGCCGCGTCCGGAGCAGCCGCGCTTCGTCGAGGAGTTCCGCGGCTCGATCCCGCGCTACATGTTGCGCCACCACGTGAAGGCAGGCATGACCGGCTGGGCACAGGTGAACGGCCTGCGCGGCGACACGCCGCTCGAGGATCGCATCCGCTACGACCTCTACTACCTCCAGAACTGGTCGCTGTTGTTCGACGTGCGGATCCTGTTCCTCACTGTGGCGCGCGTGTTCAAGGACGCGAGCGCGTACTGACGGGGTCTTCCGTCGGCCGACGGCTGCCGTGCCGTGCGCTCAGGTACCGGCGCGGCGATCTCGGCGAGGAGCGCAACCGCCTGCCGGTTCGAGCTGAGTGCGTCCGGTCCGAACTTTTCCGCTTGACCGATTCGCG
>JAHFBX010000321.1 GCA_023249815.1 Candidatus Eiseniibacteriota bacterium | reverse complement strand
AAGATGCGGCTCCTGGACCAGCGCATGCTCTCGCTCCAGCGGCAGGGTCGCATCGGTTTCTACGGCATGGCCACCGGGCAGGAGGCCTCGGTCACGGGTTCGGCATATCCGCTTCGGAAGGGCGACTGGGTGTTCCATGCGCTTCGCGAGACAGGCGTGTGCCTGTGGCGCGGTACGACCGTGCAGGAGATCGTCTGCCAGCTGATCGGCAACGCGGGCGACGTGCTGATCGGACGGCAGATGCCCATGCACTTCAGCGACCGCAAGGTGAACTCGGTCGCGTGGTCGAGCGTCATCGGGACGCAGCTCCCGCACGCGATGGGAGCGGCCTACGCCGCGAAGCTCCTGAAGCACGACACGGTGTGCGTCGGCTACATCGGCGACGGCGGCACCTCGATCGGCGATTTCCACGCCGCCATGAACTTCGCCGCGGTGTGGAAGGTGCCGGCGGTGTTCTTCTGCCAGAACAACCAGTGGGCGATCTCGGTGCCGCTCGCCGCGCAGACCGTGTCGAGCAGCCTCGCGGTGAAGGCCGTCGCCTACGGCATGCCGGGGCTGCGCGTGGACGGCAATGACATCCTCGCGGTGATCGCGGCGCAGCGCGAGGCCGTGGACCGCGCGCGCTCCGGCGGCGGCCCCACGTTCATCGAGTCGGTGACGTTCCGCATGGGCGGCCATTCCTCGAGCGATGATCCCACGCGCTATCGAGACGCCGAACTCGTCGCGACGTGGGAGAAGCGCGATCCCGTCGCGCGCTTCGCCACCTGGCTGCGCGGCAAGGGCCTGCTCGCGGACGCCGATCTCGAGCAGTGGACGACCGAGATCCAGGACGAGATCTCGGCCGCGATCGCGGCTGCCGAGGCCATGCCCGCGCCGGGGATCGAGACGCTGTTCACCGATGTCTACGCGAAGGTCCCGCCGCACCTGGAGACCCAGATGCGCCACGCGCTGGCGTTCGGACTCGGTACGCGCTTCGAAGGAGCGTTCCCGCTGTAACGACTGCGCCGCCTCGCCAGTGACGGCGGGCGGCGCAATCGTGTATCTCGCGGCGCTAGCGCCGGCTCGACGGAGGCAGCTTCAATCGCGTTCCCGGCCGCACACGCTCCGAGACGAGATTGTTGAGCATCATGATCGCGGGCACGCTCGTGTCCCACCGGCGTGCGAGGTCCGCGAGCGTCTCGCCGTTCGCGAGCACGACGGACGTGGGCCGCTCCTCCGGCTTCGCCGGGGCGGGCGCCGGCGCAGACGGCTCCGGTGTGGGCGCGACCTCCGGCGCCGGCGGCGCGACGGGAGCCGGTGCCGGCGGCAGCGCCGGCATCGGGCCGGGCGTCGGCACGGGGGCGCTCGGCGCCAGATCGCGCTCCACGGGCTTCGCGTCCGAACGATTCGGCGGCGCGGGCGCTCGCTTGGGTTCCGGCTCCGGAGCGCGCGTGCTCACCCTGACCGGCGCACGCTTCGGCGCTGGCGCCAGCGTGGGCCGCGCCTCCACAGCGTCGCGAGCCGCGGCACCGGGGCTGAACGTGAGCCCGATCCGGTGCTGGCCCGACCCGTCGGCGCCGTTGAGCGCGAAGCCGTAGTCGAGCCACATGGTGCCCACACCCGTGCCGAGTCCGAACGTGGGGCCCGAGAGCCGTTCGGTCGAGGTGCCACCCAGCTCGCTCCGGTAACCGGCGCGAAGCGCCAACTGGCCCTTCCACATCCACTCGCCGCCCACGCGCACGGTCTGAAAATAGTGGGTCGGGGACTCGAAGTCGGCGTTCACGCGCACGCCGTGCGCGGCGTCGGTCCACGACGCGCCGGCGGCGACCACCGCGGGCAGGTCGTAGCGCACACCGTTGTAGCTCATGCCTCCGCCCAGGTGACGCGCGGCGACGGCGATGCCGAACGGACCCGCCTCGCCGCGGAGGCCGGCGTCGAACGCGAAGCCCGAACCGGAAGAGCTCGCGAGCGACTCGTGCACCCATTCGCCGCCCACACCGACATCGACGCGGTTCCCGAGGCGATGTGCGAGACGTGCGCCCACGGCGAGATCCGACGCGGACAGCGACCCGGTCGGGTTGTTCGACGCGTCGCGACCCTCGATACCGCTCTCGCGCTGGAACAGCGTCTGGAGCGCCCAGCGCGTCTCGCCGCCACCCATTCGACCGCCTGCCGCGAACCACTCCTGCGTGGCGCCGCCCGGCAGCGGAGCATGCGTGAGCGAGAACTGGAGCGCACTCAGTCGCGCGAGCGACGCGGGATTCCATGCCGCGGCGGCGAGGTCGTTGCCACTGGCGAGCGTGGCGCCCGCCATGGACAGCGCCGAGGCGCCATTGCCGATGGAGAGGAAGCTGCCCGCGGCGGTGCCGGCCGCCTCGCCCGCGGCAGCCGCGGGCCGGACGACGGCGAGTGCCAAGCCGACGACGAGCACGCCACCGAGCATCGCCCGGAGCGGAGCGCTCTTGAACCGACGCATCATGCGTGTGGTCATGGCGTCCTCAGGATGCGAGCGAGACGTCGCGTGTCGCCGGCCCGCAGCCAGGCGCGGTACACCCCGGGCGCGGTGGTTCGGCCGGCTTCGTTGCGACCGTCCCAGTTGATGACGTAGGGACCGGGCGCGGCATTCCGGATGTAGAACGTGTGCACGTGCTGTCCGGCGGCGTCCTGGATCTCGAGCGTGGCGTCGTACGGCCCCGACGCCGGGATCTCGATCGGGATGTTCACCGCACCGCCCACCGGGCTCGGGTTCGGGAATGGCGCGGACACGTTCCACTCGGAGATACCGGCCGCGGCCAGGTAGACGCGGTAGCGCGCGGTTCGCGCGCTCTCGTTGCCCGTGGCGTCCACGGCGGAGATCGCGTACCACAGCGAGACCGAGTCCGGCGCGGCGCTGTCCAGGTAGTCATTCGCAGCGACCGACGACGTGGTGATCCGCGTCAGCGTGCCGCTCGCGGTCAACGAGCGGTACACGTGGTAACCCGCGAGATCCGGCTCGGAGTTGGCGGTCCAATGCAGGTGCACGTTGCGCACTGGTTCGACCGTGGCCGAGACGCCGGTCGGCGTGGCGGGCGGCGCGGTATCCAGCATGCGTGGTACCGCGAGCGAGCCGGAGAGTCCCGAGAGCCGGTTCACGTCGTCCCGCGCGCGTGCCGCGAACCAAAGATCGCGCGTTCGATCGAGGCCGCCGATGGTCATCTGGTGCGGGGTGCCCGGGGCACCGGGCGCGGGAACGCTGCCGACCACCGTGGCCGTCGCCCAGTTCGCCTCGGTGATCGCCGCCGTGGACCAGCGGATCTCGGTCGCGCTGGCATTGCCGGTGAGGCTGTCATCACCCGCGTCCGTCCACGAAACCGTGACGGACGTGCTCGTCGTTCCCACGAGCGTCAGGGGCACGGGCGCGGGTCGTGTCGCGTCGCTGGACGGAAGTGTGCTGCCCGAGACGATGTTCGAGAGTCCCGACCAGTTGCCCGCCTCATCCACGGTGCGCAGCGCGAACCAGTACGTGGTGTTCGGTGTGAGCCCCGCGGCGACGGCGGACTCCGTGCTTCCCGCCGGCGCGGGCGAAGACACGCCGGAAACGGGCGTCGCCGCCTGGAAATCCGCCAGCGTCGAGATGGCTGCGAGCGAGCGGCGCAGGTCATAGCGCGTGGCCTGGCCGGTCAGGCTGTCATCGCCGGGCGCGGTCCACGTCAGCGTGATGCTAGTTTCGGTGATCTGGGCCATCGAGGTCCGCGGGCCCAGCCCGAAGCCCAAGAGGGCGATCCCGAGAG
>JAHFBX010000320.1:3401-3778 GCA_023249815.1 Candidatus Eiseniibacteriota bacterium | reverse complement strand
CCGCCGACGCCGATCGAGCTCGGCCGGCGCACGCGCCCGCCTTCGGGCAGCCACGAGTCCTTGCCCACAAGCGTCAGGCCCGCGAGCCAGTCGAGCGCGGGATCGCCCTCCCCCGTCCCCTCACCCACGACCGCGCCGGCGCCGACGCGCACGTACTTGTCGAGGATCGCGTGGCCGACGCGCGCCCCGGAGTCCACCCGCGTGTCCGCCATGATCACGGACTCCGACACGGTGGCGCCGCGGCCGACGTGCACTCCCGGGAACAGGATGGAGCGCTCGACGCGGCCTTCGATGCGGCAGCCGTTCGCGACCAGGCTGTCCTCCACGACGGCGTCGACGCCCATCCACACCGGCGGGCGTTCCTCGTCGCGGGTGAG
>JAHFBX010000320.1:0-3391 GCA_023249815.1 Candidatus Eiseniibacteriota bacterium | reverse complement strand
ACCTGCGGCCGCAGCACGTCCAGGACGATGTCCACGGGTCGTGCGCGCAACATCTCGCCCAGGCGCTCGGTCTCGAACAGGTAGATGCCCATGTTCGCGAGCGCGGCGTCGGTGTGCGCGGGCTTCTCCTCCAGACTCCGGATGCGGCCCGACGGCTCCACGTGCACCATGCCGAAACGGTGGGCCTCGGTCGCCGACACCTGCGTCACCGCCACCGTCACGGCGGCGCCGCGCTGGACATGGGCGGCGACGAGCGGGCGGTAGTCCATGCGCACGACGTGGTCGCCCGACAGCACGAGCACGCGTTCGGGACGGTGCTCCTCGATCCAGTCCCAGTTCTGCGCGATGGCGTCGGCGGTGCCGCGATACCAGCCGGCGTGGCTCCGCGTCTGGTAGGGCTGCAGGATGACCACGCCGCCGGTGCGGCGGTCCAGGTCCCAGGCGCGACCGGCACCGATGTGGTCGTTGAGCGAGGCAGGCGCGTGCTGTGCCAGCACGCCGACGCGTTCGACCCCCGAGTGGCAGCAGTTGCTGAGCACGAAGTCGATGACGCGGTACTTGCCACCGAACGGCAGCGCGCTCACCGCCCGCTCGGCGCAGAGCACACCGAGACGATCTCCGCCACCACCGGACAGGATGAGCGCCAGCACGTCACGCATCGGGGCGTCTCCGCGGGTGCGCCTCGCCGCACGAGGAAAGCCCGCGCACGTTAGGGAGTGGCGCGCCCGGCGGTCAAGCACACGCGGCGTGTCCAGCGATGCTGCGTGCGGACGGCGCGGACGGCGCGGACGGCGGTGTGACGGGCGCCCCTCGCGGGGCACGCGCGACTACCAGCTGAACGACGCGCTCAGGAGGTGCGTGGTCTCGAGGTTGTGGTCGTCCGGGAACGCGGAGTCGTTGGACGCGAAGAAGCGGTTCAACGCGGCCGCGTAGTCCACACCGAAATGGCGGTAGCGCACGCCGGCCCCGAAATCGAGGTCCTTGCCGTTCAGCCCGCCGCGCAGCGCCAGCGTGTTCCGGTACCAGTACTCGAGCCCGGTGCGCAGGTCCGAATTCAGGAACCCGAGGTTCAACTGGCTGTCGAGATCGCGCCCTTCGAAATCCCACGCGAAGTCGGTGCCCCAAGTGAGCGCGTGCCCTTCGGCCGGCTTGAAGTTGATCGCCACGCCGGTGACCAGGTTCGGCGCCACCGTCTCGCGCGTGCCATTGCTCCAGGTGAGATAGGTCGTCGTGAGGTCGTGCATCACGATGCCCACCGTGATGGCGTCGTTCGGCATGTACAGCGCGCCGGCCTCGAGGCCCGCACCGAACGACGTCACATGCTCGCCGGGGCGTGTGTCGGGGATGCTCTGGCGCACGAACTTCACGGCGGCGCCCCACGCCCATTGCCGGCCGCGCTGCAGGGCGTAGGCGAGCGACAGCACCATGTCCATGCTGTTCGCCATGTAGAGGTCGTCGGCCGTGATCAGCAGCCGCTCGCCCGGATCCCACACGCCGTTCCCCTGGCCATTGCCCGGGGTCGTGGGGTCGTTGTCCGTGCCAAAGTCGAGCCAGTCACCCGGAGCCAGTCCGCCCGGGCGCGGCGTGATCGGGATGTCGCTGACGCCGACCGCGCTCAGCGAGACACCCAGCGCCGAGCGCTGGTCCTCGCCGTTCTTCATCGGCCACACGGCGCTCGCGAAATCGTGGTTCACGAGGCTACCGAACTGCTCGGCGTGCTGGAGGAACGACTCCTTGTAGGGCAGGAAGACCATGCCCGCCGGGTTCCAGAACGGCGCCGTGGCGTCGTCGGCGATGGCGGTGAACGCCGCACCCATACCCACGGCACGAGCGCCGACCGGGATCTTCATGAACTCCCCGGCGTACTTGGTGGCGCCGGCCGGGACGGCGACGAACGCCACGAGACACACGGCCAGAAGCGCACGGATCGGCTTGATGCTCATTCAGCTCCCCGGGTTGGAGGCCCGCGGCGAGCGGGTCCGGGCGAGCCTAGGAGGGGCGCCGATCAACTGTCAACCGCGCGCTCCTTGGGCTTCCACTCGGGCATGCTCGCTTCGCCGATGGGCTTCGCGATACGCCATTCGCCGCGCACGCGAACGAGTTCGTTCCCGAACCGGAACATGCGTTCGTCGCCCGTCCACGCGTCGCGGTAGTGCACCTCGTACGACACCATCACCCGCGTCGCCGAGACGCTCAGCGCACGGTATCCACTCAGCCACAGGTCGTCGGTCGTGGGCAGGAACCACACCGAGCCCGGCATCGGCACGTCACGCCGGCCCTCGATGAAGCACATCCACGCGGCGTCGGCATCACCCTCGCGGAGCGCCTCCCAGTAGGTCTGGAGCGTGGTGCTCGGTGCGCGAAAGCGACGGTCCACTCGCGAGTGCTCGCCCTGGCCGAGCAGCGTGCACGCAACCGCCATCACCAGGAGCCAGCCACGGATCCCGAGCCGCCGGCCCTCGCGCGCGAGCGCGGGGGCAGTGGGGAATACACCGGAGCCGGGCTCGGTGGTTCCCAACGTGCGGTAGGGGACGGGTTCGAGGAGTTCGAGTCGCAAGGGGCCGACGAACCGACTGGGATCGGGCCGACCGTCATGGTCGAATCCGACGCGGCGGGGGGACCGGGCCTTCGGGTGGCCCGGCGGAGGGGTTCAGAACGCGCCCCGGCAGCTCCCCGGCCTGGGGGTGCTGCCGGCGGACACGATGGCCGTGGGGGTGTGGCTTTATGCGATGGGTGAAGCTGACCCGATTAAGTCTATGCTCATCGAGGCTTACGACGCGAAGGATTTCTTGCGCCGCGACGTCGGTCTGACGCCCGGCCACGGTTCGGGCCGCGTCCGCCCTCGGGCCGCCTGACGGGCCGGCCTGACGCCCGGCCAGAGGGTCGACTCGAGGGTCTTCCGGAGGCCCGGCCGGACGAGCGCTTCGTCGGGCGGCCGGGGGGTCGGTCTTTCACTGGCTCGGACGATCGCTCGCGCGCAGCCGAAGGCCGGATCCCCCGCGTGGGCCGCCAGTCGGTGTCCCCCCGCCTCCCCGATGGCCGCGCCGGCCACTCCTTGACCTCACGGGGCGCGCGATTCGAACTCGATCGCGAGGGGGCGCGCGTTTGCGGCGCGGGTCGCGTGGCTGCAATGAGCTCGTCCTCCGCTTCCAGGAATCGCCCGCCCGGAAGCCATGTCTCCTCGACTCCTTCGTCATCCGGTTCGATGCTTCGCCGCTCGGCCGCGACCGGGCGCTTCGGCTCGGCGGGACGTTTCGCTCTCGAGGCGGCGGGGCCCGTGGCGCGGCGAGACGGCGCCGAGCCGCTCACGCTCGGAGGTCCTCCGCGAGAGACCGGTCGCGCCGAAGCACCGCGCAGCTTCGCGACCTCCTCGTCCGAGAGCTCGCGGAAC
>JAHFBX010000319.1 GCA_023249815.1 Candidatus Eiseniibacteriota bacterium | reverse complement strand
GCAGCGCACCACACCGGGCGCGCAGCCGGGCAAGATCCTTCGCGCGGTGCGCGCGGCCGGCGTCCGGAACCCGGTTCTGCTGATCGACGGCGTGGACCGGCTGGTGGGCGAGGGCGGCCACGGCGTGGCCGAGGTGTTGCTCGAACTCCTGGATCCCGAGAGCGCGGCGCAGTTCACCGACCACTACCTGGGCCTGCCGGTCGACCTGTCGCACGCCGTGGTGCTGATGTGCGCGAACCAGCTCGAGCTCGTGCCCGAGGCACTTCAAGAACGTATGGAGGTGATCGAGGTCCCGGGCTACTCGGAGGACGAGAAGCTCGAGATCGCGCGCCGCTTCCTGCTGCCGCGGCAGCTCACCGAGCACGGCCTCACCGGCCGCGACGTGACCCTCTCGGACGACACCGTACGCGCGCTCGTGCGCTACTACACGCTCGAGGCCGGCGTGCGCGCGCTCGCCCGCCAGATCGCGACCATCTGCCGCAAGGTGGCGCGATCGCGTGCCACGGGCGACCCGCGCCGTCATGCCGTGCGCCCGGACCAGCTCGAGGACTACCTCGGTCATCGCCTCTACCAGCCCTAGATGGCGGGCAAGGAAGACGAGGTGGGCGTGGCCATGGGTCTCGCCTGGACCGCCGCCGGCGGCGAGGTGCTGGTCGTGGAAGCCATCAAGATGCCGGGCGCGGGACGCGTCGTGCTCACCGGCCAGCTGGGTGACGTGATGAAGGAATCGGTGCAGGCCGCACACTCCTACGTGCGCTCGCGCGCCGCGGCGCTCGACATCCCGTCTGACGCGTTCGGGCGGTTCGACATCCACGTGCACTTCCCCGCCGCGGGCGTGCCGAAGGACGGCCCGTCCGCGGGCATCACGGTCGGGCTGGTCGTGGCCTCGGTGCTCTCGGACCGCGCCATCCACCACGATATCGCCATGACCGGCGAGGTGAGCCTGCGCGGCAAGGTGCTGGCGGTCGGTGGCCTGCGCGAGAAGGCGCTGGCGGCCTACCGCGCGGGGTTCCGCGCACTCATGTTCCCAGCCGGGAACTTGAAGGACGTGGACGACATCCCGCTCGACGTGCGCGACAAGCTCGAGCTGATCGCCGTGGAGACCATGGACGAGGTGTTCGCGTGCGCGCTGTCGCGCGTCATCCTGCCGCAGAACATGAACGGCGAGTTCGTGCTGGAGGACGTGGTCGAGGACGGCGAGGAATCCGGCGAGGCCACGCCCGGCCCGGGCGTGGTGATGGAGGACGAGGAGTAGGCGCTATCGATAGAACGCCTTCACCCTCCCCCATGTCGTTGTGGTCGCGGGCGTCGCGGCGTCGAGGCAGACCTCGAAGATGATCGAGCGGTCGCGGGGCTGGAGCTTCTGCCCCGTCTGTCCGAAGTCCGACGACTCGACGTAGTCGTAGGCGCCGGAGGTGCCGCTGAAGCAGGCGGGGGCTCCGAGCAGGCGACCGTCGCGGCCGGATGGTCGAGGTCCCGCCGGCGCGCATCCGCCAGGTCGCACGACCCGAGCATACAGGCCCGGGCAGGCTGCGGACCGCGAAATCTAGGGCCCGCTTCCCTCCTCCACATCCTCGTCGCGAACCCGGCCCCCTCGCTCGAGCGCGGCGAGGTACTCGGCGATCAGCTCGCGCGCGTCCTCGGCGTCCTCGGGTCGCACGAGCAACTCTCCCCACGCGCTCGTGCCCCAGTCGCGGCGCACGTCCCCATAGCCGGGGAGCGTGGCGGTCCGGAGATGCACGCACAGGCCATGGTGCTCGAGCATGCCGGCGAGCAGCGCCCCCGCCGCGGCATCGGGCACGCGGTGGACGACGACGGGCGAGCCCGGTGGCGGCGGGGGTGAATCCACGAGCAGCGCCCTGCAGTTCGGGCACGCCACCGTGCCGGCGTCATAGTGCTCGCCGCATTCGGGGCACCAGCCGCCGAGGGCCTCCACGCTAGCGGGGACGATTCATGAGCTGCGTCGCGAGAATACGTCCAGGCCGCGCCAGACAAGGAGCGCAGCCCGGTCGCGACGCAGTCGTGTCTGGACGACACGTCGAGGAGCGACCGGGCTCCGCGACGCCGGATGGTGCGGTCTGGGCGTGTTCGCAGCAGCAGCTCATGAATCGTCCCCGCTAGGCCCGGGCGCCGGCGCCCGCGTGCTGCGCGATACGCTTCGCGGCCTCGGCAACGTCCTCGGCGCGCGTGGCGAGCGACAGCCGTACCGAGTCGCCGAACTCGGGGCCGAACGCCGTGCCGGGGAGCGCGGCCACGCCGAACCCGAGCCACTCGTCCACCAGTTCCCACAGGTCGCGGCCGTTGCGCGCGGCCTCGACGTTCGCGAACACGTAGAACGCCCCCTTGGGCACCGGCGCGTGCACGACACTGCTCCCCGCGAGCCCGTCGAGCAGCAGGCGGCGGCGCTCGTCGTAGGCGGCACGCATGCGATGGACGGCCTCCTGCGACGCGGTCACGGCCTCGCGCGCTGCGAGCTGTGCGGAGGGGAACACGCCGTGCGTGGTGTAGAACGCGAGCAATGGCCCGAACACGCCGCGCAGCGCCGGCGGCGACACGACGTAGCCCACACGCCAGCCGGTCATCGCGTACGACTTGGAGAACGTGAACACCGAGATCGTGCGCTCGGCCATGCCCGGAAGCGAGCCGAGCGAGATGTGCTTCACGCCGTCGTACGTGAGGTGCTCGTATGCCTCGTCCGAGATGACGTAGAGGTCGCGATCGATCGCCAGCTCGGCGAGCGCCGCGAGATGTTCGCGGGACAGCATCGCGCCGGTGGGGTTGTTCGGCGTGTTCAGGTAGACGCCGCGCGTCGCGGGCGTGAGGGCGCCGCGCAGCCGGGCGGCGAACTCCGCGGGCGTCCACGCGCCGGAGAGGAGCTCCAGGTACACGGGCAGCGTGCGGTAGCGCGCGCCCGACGCGAAGCCCACGAGCTTCGGAATCGCCATCCAGTGCGGGCTCAGCACGAGCAGCTCGTCTTCGGCCGAGAGCAGGCACTGCATGGCGAGGTAGAGCCCGTGCGTGCCGCCCGCGGTGACGACGATGTCGTCCACGTGCGTCGTGATGCCGTTCTCGCGCGCCAGCTTCTGGACGAGTGCTTCGCGCAGCGAGATCTCGCCGCGTTGGTCGGGGTAGTGCGTGTATCCGTCGCGCGCCGCCTTCGCCAGCGCCTCCACGATGTGTGGCGGAGTATCGAAGTCGGGCTCGCCGCGCTCCAGGTGCAGCACGCGCTCGCCGGCGAGTTCACGCGCGCGCGCCGCGGCCATGACACGGCCCAACTCGGATGTCATGCGAAGCACAGGTCGATCGGCGATGAGGCGAGGCATCACACGCTCCTGACGAGTGGAGTGGAAATCGTGGGAGGCTGGTTTCGGTCACTGTAGAAGTTTTCCCAGCTGGCCGCACCGACCGGGCGACATGCGCGCGAGGGGCGAATCGCATTCTCGAGCCGGGCACGGCCATTGCCTTGACGGGGCGGACGATCCGTCGCGCGCACCAGCAACGGGGGGAATGCATCATGCCGAAGATCCATCTCAGGGACGTCTGCGATCAGCTCTCCGCGGCGGGCGATGTCGAAGGGGTCATCGACGCACTGCTGTCGTATCTCCGCGCTTATCAAGGGGATTGGCACCCGAGCCTGGCCCAGGTGGACGCCCAGCGCGAGGTCGTGACGCGGGTGTGGCAGCGTGAGCGCGGCCGGTTGGACCGCCGTGACGTGGTGCTGCCCGTGGACCAGTTGCCCGCCCGCCTCGTGCGAAAGTTCTTCCGACCGAGTGCATTCTTCAACGC
>JAHFBX010000318.1 GCA_023249815.1 Candidatus Eiseniibacteriota bacterium | reverse complement strand
CTGCCGTCGGGTCCTTGGCCTTCGCCAGCTCGTCGCGGTAGAGGATGTTCACCGCCCCGTCCGCACCCATCACGGCCATCTCGGCCGAGGGCCACGCCACGTTGTAGTCGCCGCGGATGTGCTTGCTCGACATGACGTCGTACGCGCCGCCGTAGGCCTTGCGCACGACCACGGTCAGCTTGGGTACGGTGGCCTCGCAGTAAGCGTAGAGCAGCTTGGCGCCATGGCGGATGATGCCGCCCCATTCCTGGCGCGTCCCGGGCAGGAAGCCCGGCACGTCCTCGAACGTCACGAGCGGGATCTGGAACGCGTCGCAGAACCGTACGAAGCGCGCGCCCTTCACGCTCGAATCGATGTCGAGCACGCCGGCCAGGATCTTGGGTTGGTTGCCCACCACGCCGACCGGGCGGCCATTCAGCCGCGCGAAGCCGACGATGATGTTGGCCGCGAAGTGTTCGTGCACCTCGAAGAAATCGCCGTCGTCCACCACCATGCGCACGACGTCCTTCATGTCGTACGGCTTGTCGGCAGACTCGGGCACGAGGGTGGAGAGACGCCCTTCGCGGCGGTCCACCGGGTCCGTGCAGGGACGCCGCGGCGGGTCCTCCGCCCAGTTGCTCGGCATGAAGGAGAGCAGCCGCTTCACGTGGCGCACGGCGTCGGCGTCGTCACGCGCCGCGAAATGGGCCACGCCACTCTTCGAGTTGTGCGTCATGGCGCCGCCCAGGTCCTCCATGCTGACGTCCTCGGAGGTCACGGCCTTGATCACCTCGGGCCCGGTCACGAACATGTGGCTCGTGCCCTCGACCATGATCGTGAAGTCGGTGATCGCGGGGGAGTACACGGCCCCGCCGGCGCACGGGCCCATGATGGCCGAGATCTGCGGCACGACGCCCGAGGCGAGCGTGTTGCGCAGGAACACGTCCGCGTAGGCGCCGAGCGAGAGCACGCCCTCCTGGATGCGCGCGCCGCCCGAGTCGTTGAGCCCCACGACGGGAGCGCCATTGTCGAGCGCCAGGTCCATGATGGCGCAGATCTTCTTCGCGTTCGCCTCACTCATCGTGCCGCCGAACACCGTGAAATCCTGCGCGAACGCGTACACCAGCCGGCCCTCGACCTGGCCCCAGCCGGCCACGACGCCGTCGCCGGTGACGCGCTTGTCCGCCATGCCGAAGTCGGCGCTGCGATGCGTCACGAACGCGCCGATCTCCACGAACGAACCAGTGTCGTAGAGCAGCTCCAGGCGTTCGCGCGCGGTGAGACGGCCCTTCGCGTGGATCTTCGCCACGCGCTCGGAGCCGCCACCGGCCAAAGCCTCATCTCGCCGACGCTTGAGCTCGGCCAATCGCTGCTCGCGGTTCAAGGCCACCTCCTGATACTGTGAGAGTGTGATCGGGGAGGGTAGGAAGCCACCCCGGGCCGGTCAAGCGCATGCCGGACAGCCATTTCGCAGCTTGGAGGAACGTCCCCCGGTATGACTCCGTTGCCCAGCCACCTCTTATGGGTGGTGCTGTTGTGTGCTGCCGTGGATTTCGTCAAGCTGCTCGTGGAGCTGGTGGGACGAGCGGAGGACCGGCGTTTCCGGTCGGATCCGTCATTGGTGACGGCGGTGATCCCGTCCAAGAACGGCGCGAAGCGGCTGCCGGCGACCCTCGAGGAGCTCACCCGGCTGCTTCCCGCCGAGCGCATCATCGTCGTCAACGACGGCAGCATGGACGACACGGCCGAGGTGGCGCGTGCGGCGGGCTGCCGCGTCTACTCGTTCACGCGGTCCAAGGGCAAGGCGTCCGCGGTGAACTTCGCAGTGTTCCGGGTCAGCACGCCGTTCACGCTGCTGCTCGACGACGACACGCGCATGGGAAACGCACGTATCCCCACGGCGCTGCTCTCCGAGCAGGCCTGTGACGCCGTGGCGTTCCACGTCCTGCCCGATCGACGGAGCCGGAATGGCGCGCTCGGCAACAACTTCCTCGGCCACCTGCAACGCTACGAGTACGGGAAGTCCATGGAGGTGGGCAAGCGCTTCCAGGACTTCGCGCAGTCGGTGAGCTGCGTGTCGGGTGCCGCAGGGTTGTTCCGCACGTCGGACCTGAACGAACTGCACCACGAGCACACCACCGTGTTCCAGGGCGAGGACCTGCAGCGCACCATCATCCACCTGCTTCACGGCAAGCGCATCGTGTTCGCGAATGAGCCGGTGTGGACGGTGGTGCCGCATGACTGGGGCCAGTGGTTCAAGCAGCGCATGCTGGGGTGGTATCCGGGGTTCTATCACCAGTTCCCGAACATGCTGCGACTCATGTTCGCGCCCGGGCAGGGCTGGCGCCTGCGCTACGAGATGGCATACAACACGTACACCGTGCTCTCGGATCCGCTGAAACTGTGGTCACTCGGCGTGCTCCTGTTCACGCCGGGCCTGCGGGCGTGGCTCCTGGTCGTCTACCTGCTCTACCTCGCGTTCGAGCTCTACTCCTGGTGGGTCGTGCGCATCCCCGGCTCGCGCGCCCGCGCGCCGCTCTTCGTGCTGCTCGTGTATCCGCTCTATGGCGCGCTCAACACCATCCTTCGCTCGCTGAGCCTGTTCGTGTGGGCGTGGCTGCGATTTGTCACGGGAAGCATGCGCGCCAAGCGCGACGAGCGCGACCGGGTGGCGGCGTGAGGCGCGTGCTTCCGCGGCTCGTGGCTGCGACGCTGCTCGTCCTCGCCATCGCGGAGCCCGCGTCGGCCGCGTCGCTGGGCCGGTTCGGCGCGCAGTTCCGCTACTGGTCGTTCGACCACGGTAACGACAATCGCAATCCGCTCATCTACTGGGTGCCAGGGCCGTTCCACGTCCAGCTCGAGGTGTGGGACCACCTCGAGGGCCGCGACCAGTTCCGGCCGGAGCTGGGTGTGCACCTGCGCGACAAGCGCCGCTCGTCGTACGACGCGCAGTGGCGGCACGAGCTCGACGTCGAACGGTTCACGCTCGGCACCGGACAGGTGCTCTCGGACCGGCTCGTCGGCAAGGCGTCGGTCGCCTCGTTGATCGCCAAGGACAGCACGGACTTCGTCTACAGCGCGGGACTCGACGTGTACTGGATGTCCTACAGCTTCGCCGGCATCGACGTCATCCGTGACCCGCGTGGCGACGACCTGTGGGTGGTGCCCGTGCGACTCCGGCTCGCGACCGAGGCGAACGACTGGGCGCAGTTCACGGTCGCGCCGGCCAGCCGTCGCACGCTCGGCTGGGCCGCCGACGTGAAGCTCAACTGGCTGCGCCTGGGCGTCGAGCAGAACAGCCGCTTCGACTTCACGACGCGCGACAACATCATCTTCACCGCGGGCGTGGAGTTCCTGTTGCCCGGTGGCGAGCAGTGATTCGCCACACCCGCTCGCGATCCTGACGCGACGCCCGCGCCCAGCCCCGCGCGCTGCCGCGTTCGTCGCAGCTGGAACGTCCGTCGCGGCGCCTGTGCTAGCCTCGTTCGCACATTCCCGCGCCGCCAATTCCGGAGGTCTCGATGCCAGCGACTCGCTCGTTGAACGTTCGGCAGGGCCAGGTCGTGCTCATGGTGGGAACCATGAAGGGCTTGTTCCTGTTCGCCGCGAATCCGCGCCGCGACAAGTGGGAGATGGGCGGCCCCCACTTCCCGGGGTCCCCGGTCTACTCGCTCGCCCACGACGGCAGCAACGGCCATCGGCTGTTCTCGAGCGTGGACAATCCGTTCTTCGGCACCACGCTGCGCTGGAGCGACGATCTCGGCAAGACCTGGACCGACGGCACGTCGGGCCTGATTCGCTTCCCCGAGGAC
>JAHFBX010000317.1 GCA_023249815.1 Candidatus Eiseniibacteriota bacterium | reverse complement strand
GCAGGAACATCGCTGACGCCGAGAGCCCGTCCAACTGCAGCGTGGACACGTGCGGCATCGCGAGCCGGCTCGCCGACGAGGCGAGCAGGTACTCCTTCTCGCCCCCGCCGTTCAGGCTGGCGTATACGGGCTTGCCCGTCGCGCGGAACGCGAGCACGGCGTCGCACATCTCGTAGACGCGGGCCCAGCCCCAGTCCAGGCCGTCCACGTGCAGGACCAGGCCCGCGACGGAGCGATCCTCGGCCGCGTTCCGCACCGCGAACAGCAGCTCGTGGAAGTCGGGCCGGGCCCGGCGCAGCAGATCGAGCGACGGCGACGACGGCGCGGGTCCTTCGTCCACCTCGGAGGGCACGTCGAACACCAGCACGCGCGGCGCGTTCGTGACGTGCAGCGGCCGGCGGATGCGCACCGCCACGGCGAGCATGACGGCGCCCACCGCGATGCAGAGCAGAAGGATCAGCAGCGCACGTGCGCGCGTCGACATCGATCGCCTCCAGGAGGGGTGATGTACTCCCGGAAGATGCCACAGGCACGCCCGGCGCGCAGGCTCATCGAAGCGTGCGCCCGGTGCGGTTGGCGCGGAGCGCCTCACCGTGCCCGCGGGTCAGAAACGCCGGCGCAGCTCCACGGACGCGTACAAGCTGCTCGCGTCCTGCGACGGATCTTCGTGGCTCTCGTAGCGTCCGCTGCCCGAGAAGCGCAGTCGGACCCGGCCCGGCACGCCGATGTCCGTGAACAGGTCGCCCTCGAGGAACAGGTAGGACGAGTGCAGGTCGGGCTCCGCCAGCGACAGCGTGGCGGTGGAGCGCTCGTACTCGCGCCAGCCCGCCGATTGCGCCAGCGACCACCAGTCGCCGGCGTGAAGCCGCTCGAACTCAATGGTCGCGGCGAGCTGCCGATAGCGCTCCGCGGGCACCTCCGGGGCTTTGAGCCACTCGAGGCGAGGCCCAGCGCGGAGGCCCCAGTCCGAGGCCAGCGCCCAGCGAAGCGCGGGCCGCACGGTCCACACGCGGTAGTCGAAGTAGACACTCGTGTCGGCTCGGTCGTAGCGATAACCGTCCACCGCGAGCCATAGCTCCGCGGTGACCTTGTCGCTGAACGAGACGAACGCGTTCGCGTCGGCTCGCCCGCTCCAGAAGTGGTCGCGCGTGGAGGGCGTGTCGTAGAGCGTCGTCCGGCGATCGAGCTGCACCTCGACGCCGGCCGAGCCCATGCCCGGCAGCAGCCGGCGGAGCGCGAGCGAGCCGTGCTGCTCCACGTGATCGCGAACCACCGAGTCGGGAAACGCACGCGCGTCCGCGCCGTACCCGAGCTCGGTCTCCCACGCCGCGTCGAGCGGCGCCAACCCCCAGCGGAGCCACGCTCGCCCGGCATTGCGGTCGAGTGACAGCACGTCGGATGTTCCGCTCGTCCGATACCAGTCGCCGCCCACGAGCAGGTTCCAGGACTGCGAGCGGTCGAGCGTCGCGTAACGCACTCGGGCGTCCTGGCGGAAGCGCAGCTCGCGGCGGTCGGCGCCGAACGAGCGGTCGCGACGCATGTCGATCTCGGGCGTGAGCGAGACCCGCACGCCCTCGCCCGGCTCGCCACGCCACTCGAGCCGTGTAGTGCTGCGCAGTACCTTGTCGCCGGCCATGGCTTCCTGGCGCAGGTGCAGGCGGCTGCCGCGCACGAACGCGCTCGAGAGTTCGAGTGAGCCCACGCCGGCGTTGCGGTACTCCGGTGAACTCGCGAGGCGCCGGCCCGTGAACGTCGTGTCGTCGTAGGTGTCTTCGTAGAAGCGCTCGTTCGTGACGTCCGAGCTGCCGCCCAGCTCCCACCGCACGAAGCTCGAGTCGGGCGTTTGCGCGAGGGCGTCGGCCGGCGCGAACCCGAACAGGATCACACCGAGCGCCGCGCCCGTCACCGTCGTCGAACGGATCTGGGCGCGGCGCGGAAGGGGCATGCCCTCTGGAACGGGCCTCAGCGGCGCTCCCCGGCGTGAGTCAGGCGCTCGGCTCGCACGGCCTGTTCGCGGGCTTCCCGCGTGAGACGGAGCGCCAGTCGCAGATGGCCGGCGTCGGCCTCAGCGTGCGCGCGCGCCTCGAGGCTGTCGGCGTTCGCGAGCAGTTGGCGTGCCCGCTCGCTGCCGTTCGCGTCCACCACTTCGTGCGCGTGCGCCAGCACCTCGTCGGTGCGCTGGAGTGCCGCGGCCACCGTCTCCTCCAGGGACTCGCTCGCATTGCACAGGCGCAGCGCGCGGAGTGCACGCTCGCGAGCGCTCATGGTGAGTTGCAGCGCCGCCAGGTAGCGCGTCTCGCGGTACGCCATCTCGGCGCGCGCCTGCATGTCGAGCGCCGTGCGCAGCAGGTCACGGGCCATCGGGGCATTACAGTTCGCGAGCCGGTCGCGCGCGCGATCGAGGAGTTCACGCGTGCGCTGGAGCTGCCCGTCGACGCGGCCGGGATCCGGCAGTCCGCGCAGGAGCGCGATGGCACGGTCAACGTGGATACGCGCGTCGAACGTGGCCTTGCCGGCCGCGGCGTAGCGAGCCTCGGCGAACGCCACCTTGGCCACGGCCTGCAGCGACACCGCCATATCCAACTCGGCGGCCGCCTGTTGGTTGGGGCTCGCGGCGAGCAGGTCCTGGGCGAGCTGGATGCGGCGATCCGTGAGGTCGATCGCGTCCTGGAGCCGCTGCAGGTCGGTCTGTGCGAACGTGGGAGCGGCAACGAACGCGGCCGCGAAGAACAGCGCGCTCGTGAGAAGTGTGCGAATGCGGTTCGGCATCTCGGGAGACCTCCTGCGGCAGGCGGGGTGACCTGTGCCGGGCAAGGAAGCGGATGATTCGCTGCAGGAGAGTAGCAGCGGGCATGCCCGGGGTCGCGGCGGTGGTCCGAGCGTCGAATGGCTTGGAAAACGATGACTTAGGCGGTTTGGCCGAATGCCCCAATCCGACGGGACTTGCGCCGGTGGACCGGGCGGTACAGTCGCACCGGCTGGCCGTGCTCCGGCGCGAACAGGTCACCTGTCTCCCGTGCGGCCCGCTATTGAGCCCTCCCCACGACCGATGGCCCCGCCGGCTCGGCGGGTCGGACATGGAACGTGAGCACGCGACGCCGCAGCAGGCGGTCGGCCTCGGTCCCGCCGCCGGCGTCGACCCGGTCGGCGAGCTGCACGAGATCCTGGCTCGTCCGCCCCACAGTCCGCTCCGCGTCCACCGCGTAGGCGACCGCGTAGGCCTTGCCGGGGAGGTTGGCGCGTGCATATCCGCAGACGACAGGCAGGTAGAACACGGAGGCAGGGTCGAAGTTTGGGTAGGTGGTCGTCTCCGACGGCTGTGTAAGCTGGCCTTCCGCGTTTCGCACCGGAACCCAGTGCCGGAACCCGATCGGCGATCCGATGCGCTCCTGCTCGATCAACACCGGATAGAGATCCGGTTGCGATTCGAATCCCGCAGGCAGGGTCGGCGAGGCGCTTGAAACCGTCGGCGTGTAGCGCGAGTCGGGGTCGAATCCGCCGAGTGAGAACACCACCCATGCGCCCTGGTGGACGGCGTCGCCTTCGGATCGGGCGTAGATGCGGTCACCCCACAGCTCGTAGAACGTGCGGCGTTCGAAGTCGTCGTTCACGGGCCGTGTCGGCTCTCACAACCTTTCCCCCCGTGTTTCTCAGAACCTTTCCCCCCCCCCTTGCTCCCCACTGCAGCGTGACGGGTTGAAGGTGTCTCAAGCCTCCTGAAGTTGTCCAGCCTGAAGTCGGGGTTTCTGCCGACGCCGGTACGACTCGCCCTCGATGACGAGGTCGTAGGCGTTG
>JAHFBX010000050.1:10216-11993 GCA_023249815.1 Candidatus Eiseniibacteriota bacterium | reverse complement strand
GGTGCGCCGCGTGCTGGGTGTGCGGACGCGTGCGGTGCCCGTCGCGCGGCTCTGCGCCCCGGAGGTGCAGTTGGCCATGATCCTGGCGTGGCGGCTCGCCGTGGCGGAGCAGGACGCGCGCGCGCGCGCGCCGCGCGTCGTCAACAACACCGACGGCGATCCGCTCGTCCTGTGCGCCGACCACTTCGACGTACCCGCGGGCGATAACGCTGCGGTGCTCGCGAAACTCGCCGCTATCGAAGGCGCGCATGCCGAGGACAGCGACGGCGGCGAGGTCGTCATCTTCAGCCGCCCCGGGAACAATATGCACGCGAGCTGGACCAACACGATCGTGGGGCGCGCCTTGTTCCATGGCGCTCGACTACGGGTCGAGACCAATTCGGTCGCGCGCGCCGATGCGCTCGGAGCGCGCATCGAGCGCGCCCTGGGCGCCCTGCTCCAGCACCGGGCGAGGGAGCTGCGCGGCGTCGAAGACGTGCTCGCGAACCCGCCGCCGGAGCCGCGCCGCGCGATGGCCGAACCGGAGTCGCCGCCGGAGCTCCAGGCGGTCTTGCGCCAAGTGTTGGATCGCCACTACGCCGATTGGCCCGACTCCAGTCTCCCCGCGCTCGGCGGGCGCACGCCGCGGCAGGCGGCGGCCAGCAAGACGCTCCGGCCGCGGCTCGTGGCGATCCTCAAGGAGTTCGAGTACCACGAGGGCTCGAAGCTCGAGGCGGAACGATTCGACGTGGGCAAGCTGTGGCGCGAGCTCCAACTCGATCCGCACGAGATCGCGGAGAGCACGGCGCCGAGCGCCAGCCATCAGCGAGCGTCCAGGCTTGCGGGAACGGCCGAGACAGCGAACAAGTCACGCGTCACCCGGCCCGCGCGCATCCCGCGGCCGAAGGATCCCGGCCACGTGCTCGAGCTCAAGGTCACGCTGCGCGAGGTGGTGCCGCCGGTCTGGCGCCGAGTTCGCGTGCGCAGCACTACCACGCTCGGCAAGTTCCATGACGTGCTCCAGGTCGTGATGGGCTGGACGAACAGCCATCTCCATGAGTTTGAGGCGGGCGGCGCGACGTACGGAGAGCGCGATCCGGAGTTCTCGGAACGGAAGAGCGATCGGGTGGCGCTACTTGGAGATGTGCTGCGCCAGGCCGGCGACCGCTTGGTCTACGAGTACGACTTCGGGGACGGTTGGGAGCACGATGTCGTGCTGGAGAACGTCCTTCCACCGGACCCCGGGCGAGGCAAGTACCCATGCGTGCTCGCCGGCGCACGCGCGTGCCCGCCCGAGGACTGCGGCGGCGCGGGTGGCTACGAGGACCTGTTGCGCGTGCTCGGGGACCCGAGCGATCCGGAGCACGAGCACACGGTCCGGTGGGTGAATGGCTCGTTCGATCCCGAGGAGTTCGACGCAGCAGCGCTCAATCGCGCGTTCCACGGTGGCTGGTACCTGCCGAAGGACTCCGACGCGCCCCGAAGCGACACGGCACTGCCGCGGCGACCGCTTCCAAGACGTGGCGTGGCAAAGCCCAGGCGAGGGCGGTCGAGCGCGCCAACGCGGAGGTGAGCGCGCGTCGGGGCAGCTGGGGCAGCGTGTGATCGCCCCGCGTGTCCGCAATGAGTCGGTCTGAGTTCCAGATGTCGCGGGTGTACAACGAGGCGCCGTTGGTGCGCCGGATGAACTCAACAACTAGCGCATTTCGCCCCTGACGTGGATCGCGATCAGCTGCTCGAGCGAGGCGGGTTGCGATCGCCGCGCGTTGATACGACGTGCCACCTTGCTGTCCACGCC
>JAHFBX010000050.1:0-10206 GCA_023249815.1 Candidatus Eiseniibacteriota bacterium | reverse complement strand
CGCGCGCGCGGACCAGGTCGGCCAGCGGCACCTCCTTGTAGCCGGCCTCCGCCATGCCCTGGACATAGTGGCCGTCCACCCCGTGGTCTCGGGCTTGCAGCAGTGCCTCGGCCGAGAGCTTGCCGAAGCCTGCTTCGTGCATGAGGTGGATGTATTCCGGATCCACGCCGTGGTCGCGAAGCTGCAGCAGGTCCGCCAGGTCGAGCCCATTGAAGCCCGCCGCTCGCATGCCCTTGATGTAGTGCGGGTCCACGCCGTGGTCGCGCGCCTGGAGTAGCTCGTCGTACGAACCCATCCGGTAGCCGAGCGCGGCCATCTCATCCACGAACCAGTGATCCACGCCGTGATTGGACAGGTTGACGAGCAGCTCAGCGGTCGGCGTCGGGTACTTCCGCGCTTTCAGTGCGTCGAGGAACGCGTAGCTGACGTCCGAGCGCGCCAACCGGATCTGCTGCTCCTTCGTCGGTCGGCCGATGCCGCGCTTGGCCAACGCGTCGTCGTACGCGGGATTCAGCTCCAGCTCGTACAGCCCCGCGCCCTCCCCGTTCCCGACGCGCCCGTCGCACACGAACGTGCCGGCGTCGCGTCGCAGTTCGAAGTGCACCTCCGAGGTTTTGCCGGAGATCTGCGCGGCGGTGAGCCCGGGGATGTCCTCGAGATCGACCGAGCGCGAGCCCCAATGCTCCCTCCCTCGGCTCCAGCGAAGGGAGAGCTGGTAGTTGGTGCCGTCGTCGCCCGTCCAGCTCTGGATGATCCAGGTGCCGGAGGTGGGGGTTGTCGTGGCGTCGGGGGATGCGAGGGTGGGCGGTGAGGCGGGTGCGAGAAGCGTGGCGCACATGAGCACCGCGAGAGCGACGAGTGGGGCGAGGCGCGGGTGGCGCGCGTCGTGTGGGGCGAGAGCCGACATGGGAGCCTCCGGGCCAGGGGTCGTTGGTGAGCGGGGCGCTCGGGGAGATCCCCGGGTTCATGCTCATTGGACGCGGGGGGCTCGCGGGGGGTTGGAGGCGGGCTCTGGCCTGCGACTGGCTATTCTCGCGCGTCTCCTGCCAACCAGAGACCTGTCTCCCAAGCGCCGTGGGAGCCTGTATGCGCAAGCCGCAAGTAGATTGGCACTGTGGAATCAGTCCTTAAAGACACTCCGCCGATGCCACTCCGAGAGTTCACGATTGGGCTTCCAGCTTGGGTGGTCAGGGGTCGCGATGGTGGCGCCGTCGAGGCTGTAGTAAGTGCGCCCGTTCTTGAACTCGTCCCGAAGCCTGTCTCCCACGCGGAACACGTACTCGGGTGTGACTGTTACATACCCAAGGTCATAGAGGCGATGGAGGTCGCGCCGCAGCAACAGTCCATTGTCTACACGATGCGCTCCGCCTCTGCTGTAGGGCTGGATGTGCGCCGCTTCCAGCACAGGCACTGAATGCTCACGCGTGACGGCGCATGCACCGGCGTACGCGTCTCGAACTGCAAAGCTGAAAAGCCCCTGACCCAAGCGTGGTCTCACATTCCGGGGGCTCCGAATCTGGCCGCACCCTCATCGACGACATTCGGATTCCATTCGACATTCCAGTAGTGCTGTCCACCAATTGCCCTATCCATGCAGTCCTTGAGAATCCTGTTGCCTTCGCCGGATGCGAGCTCGTATCGCTTTCCCTGCTGGATGCCAGTCCTGGACCAGTCCGCAGGTGGTGCTACCCACTCCTGAGGCCCGAAGAAGACTGGAGCCGCAATCATGACACAACAGATCAAGAAGTCGCCCGACCGAGGAGAGCTCTCGTCTCGAAGTCGAACGATACGGTCGATCATGGATTCGAAGTCTGGAGCTCCATTCATTTCTCCGAAGCACTCCCACGCTTGCCATGCGGGGAGCGGCTCGAAGCGTTGAAAGCACCCAAAACCCGCAATTGCCCTCAGCGGAGCTCGAAGCTTGAAGAAGAACGGCTCATTGGCTCTGAGCGCACGGAAAGCGCGGTCACCATGCGGCTGCCAGAAGTTGACCTCGTCCAACTGCGGTTGAGCTTGCAGATGGGAGTACCAGTCGGGATCAGTCAGCCCGACGTATCCAGCGTCGGGGCCCAAGGTTGGTCCAACGCCCAAGCGTTCCCCCCGCGGTTCATGATGCGCATGCGGGAACCCGCTTATCCTGCGCCGTTGGCAGGTCGCGAACTCCAAGTAGCTCGTCGCCTTACTCCGCCCCCGCCCGCATCGCTGCGTCCGCCCTCTCCGCCAACCCCAGCGCCTTCGCAATAGACCGCGCCGCCCGCTTCCCATCCTGCACCGCGGTCACGACGAGCTCTCCGCCGGTCGCATCGCCGCCCACCCACAGCTTCGGATTCGCCGTTCGCCCAGAACCAGCTTCCGCCTCCACCCGTCCACGAGCATCCGTCTTGACGCCGGCAAACGAAGCCGCCAGCGACCCCAGCGACCCCTGCCCGATCGCCAGCACCGCCAGCTCGCACGCGAACTCGCGACCGTCGGCGAGCCGCACCGCGCGCAACGCCCCGCCTTCACGTATGAACGCCGCTGGCGTCGCGCGCTCGATCAGCCGTACGCCCTCGCCGCGAGCGAGCGCAAGCTCGTGCTTGTACCCGCTCATGTCGGCTTCGGTGCGGCGGTAGAGCATGGCCACGTCGGGCACGTCGAGGCGCGCCAGCTCGCGCGCGGCGTCTATGGCGGTGTTGCCGCCACCGATCACCGCGGCGTGCGTCACGCCGGCCAGGCCGAAGCCGGGCTCCAGCTTCATCCGCTCGATCCAGCCGACCGCGCCGGTCACGCCGTCACCGTGCGCGCCGGCAATGTCGAGCGCCGAGTCCGTGCCCAGCCCGCAGCCAAGGAACACCGCATCGTGTTCCTTCAACAACTGCTCTGGAGTCACGTCCTTCCCCATCTCGACGCCGATGCGGATCTCCACGCCGAGCGATCTGATGAACGCGACCTCGGCAAGCCCGCCCTCGGCGGGCATCTTGTACGGCGCGACGCCGGTCACGTTCAACCCGCCAGCAACCGCCCGCTTCTCGTACACGGTCACGGTGCAGCCTTCGAGCGCCAGGTAGCCCGCGCACGCCAACGACGCCGGCCCCGCGCCCACGCAAGCCACGCACTTCCCGTTCGCGGGCGCCTTCGTCAACAGTGTCGCGGCCCCGCCCGAAGCCACCAGCTTCTCGGTGGCGTACCGCTGCAGTCGCCCGATCGCGATGGGCGTCCGGTGCCAGGCGTTGTACACGCACGCGCCGGCGCACAGCACCTCGACGGGGCACACGCGGGCGCATGAGTAGCCGAGCAGGTTGGCCGAGAGGATGGTCCGCGCCGAGCCGCGCACGTTCTCGGTACCGATCTTTCTGATGAACGTGGGGATGTCTATCCCGGTTGGGCACGCCTCGATGCACGGCGCGTCGTGGCAGTAGAGGCAGCGATTGGCCTCGGCGATGGCCTCGCCGTCCGTGTACAAAGGCTTCAGGTCGGCGAGCTTCGACTCCAGCCTGCCGTCGGGCAGGATCCTCACGTCCGGCGCAGAGCTCACGGAGAGACCTCGCGGTTCGACCACGGCAAACATGCCCGCTGGCTCTGCGGGCGGTCTCGGGGGATGTGGCTCTCCCGTCGGCGACGCACGGCCCGCCAACGCGAAGTTGGCAGCATACCTCGCCGCAAGTCAGCCCGGAAGGCCGTGTTAGGGGCCGCGGCGGGGGCATTTCGCTTGAACATCCCTGCCGGGAGGCTTCATCATCTCGTGTGTCGGAACGAGAACCGCCGATCGCCTGGTCCGCGGCGCAACCCCAGCGCCTCACGCGAGGCTGGGAGCATGTCGGCAGCTCCCCTGCGAGCCGCAGTCGAATTCATCCACGCTCGATCGTCGAGGCTTTGATCATCCATCGGTTCTCAGGGGTCGCGGCGCTGCTGGCCGTCACACTGGTTGCGTGGGCCCAGCCCGCGCGCGGGATCACTGCGCCCCCCGGTTTCGTTGTCGATAGCCCATTCCCGGGCGTGACGTTCAACCAGCCGCTGCAGATCCTGTTCGCGCCCGATGGCCGCCGATTCGTTGCCGAGAAGGGTGGCACGGTCAGCATCGTCTCGGCCGCGGGCGTCAAGCTCGCCACCCCGTACATCGACCTCACGAGTCACGTGATCTCCACGGGGGACCGCGGGCTCATCAGTATCGCGCTTGACCCGGACTTCTCGAGCAATGGCTGGGTCTACTTGCTCTATTCAGCGGACCCGGACAGCAATGGCGTCGGCAGCGAGAACGCCTGCTTCGGTCGCGTGGAGCGGTACAAGGCGCTACCGGGCGACCCGGATCAGGCCGATCTCGCCTCGCGCCAGGTGCTCATCGGGACGGGTTTCGCGGACGGGATACCGCTTCCTGGCTCGCAGCGCGGGCACATCGTCGGCACGCTTCGGTTCGGGCGGGATGGTTCGCTGCTCGTGGGCTGTGGCGATGCCGCGAACTACGGGACGGCCGACGCCGGCGGGCTCTATCCGGGCTCATTCGGACCGGGTCTCATCTCGCCCACGGAAGACATCGGGGCATTCCGCTCCCAGTCCATCAACAGTATGGCTGGGAAGATCCTAAGGGTGGACAAGGACACGGGGCACGGATTCCCCAGCAATCCATTCTGGAATGGCGACCCGGTCGCCACCCGATCGCGCGTCTGGCTCTACGGCTTGCGGAATCCTTTCCGCTACTCGGTCAAGCCCGGAAGCGGAAGCACGAACCCCGCCGATGGAGCACCGGGCACGCTGTTCGTCGCCGACGTGGGCTGGTTCACCACCGAGGAGCTCGACGTCTGTACCCGCGGCGGCCTGAACCTGGGCTGGCCGTGCGTCGAGGGCCCGGCCACCCAGTCGCAATACCAGCTGGTCGCGCAACCGCCCGGCGTGGGCTGCACCAGCTACGGCAGCAGTTCCAACCCCGTGGCCCCGTCGGGGCCGTCCGCGTGGTGGTCGCACACGTCACCTTCTTCTTCCAGCCCGACTGGCACGACCGCCGCATCGGTCGTGGCCGGGGCCTTCTACACCGGCGCGGGCTACCCCGCGCTCTATCGCAACTCGCTGTTCGTCGCAGATTTCGTCGAGGGCTGGATCTGGACGCTCGAGCTGAACATCAACGATCAGGTGGTGGGTGGCGCACCGTTCATCACGTCCGGCGCCGACACGCCCGTGGACCTCGAGATCGACCCGGTGACGGGCGACGTCTGGTACGTCTCGATCGCATCGGGAGTCATCCGTCGCATTCGCTTCGCGACCGGGAACCGCGACCCGCTCGCCCACGCGACGGTCACGCCCAACTACGGGCCGGCGCCGCTGCTCACGACGTTCGACGCCAGCGGCACGATGGACGCCGACTCCGACCCGTTGGCGTTCCGCTGGCTGTTCGGCGACGGCGCAAGCGACACGGCCAGCGTCACCACGCACGTTTACAACGCGAACGGCGTCTATCCGGTCTCGCTCTCGGTCCGCGACGGCCTGGGCGGCCTCGACTCGTTGTCATTCACAGTGGTGGTCGGCAGCTCGCCGCCGCCGGGCGAGATCGTGCTTCCCGGCCCGAACGAGTTCCGCTCGACCGGCGACGTGTTGTCCCTCCAGGCCGCCCTGGTGGATGAGTCGGCTGGCCCGGTGACGTACCGCTGGGATGTGGACCTGCTGCACTTCGCGCACACCACCCACGTGCATGATTCCCAGTCCATCCAGTGGGGACCGACCGCAGAGTTCGTGTGGGAGTCGTCCGGCAACCTCGAGCCCACGGCGTATCGCGTTCGACTCTCGGTCACCCAGGGGGCACTCACCACGTCGGACACGGTCGTGGTCCATCCGCTTCAAGACATCGCGGCGGGGCCGTTGCGACCGAGCTATCCGTCGCCGCATGTCAACCGGACGCTGCCGGTGACCGCCACGCTTCGGGCGGGCGAGGGTATCGGCGAGTTCGAGACCACGTGGAAACTCATGGACGGCAGCCAGACGGTCGCCTCGGGCTACCAGCCACCGTTGGCACCGGGCGACAGCTCGGTGTTCACCATCCCGGTCTCGGGGTTGTCGGCGGGGCCCCATGTGCTGACGCTCGTCGCCGATGCGGATGCCAAGCGGACCGAGATCGACGAGTCGAACAACACCTCCACACTCGCGCTCTACGTGCGCGGCCCGGGCGAACCGTTCGCGACCTGGTGCGCCGACTCCGCGGCGGGCCCGGGGCCGCTCCCCCCGACCTCGCCCGGACCTTGGAACGAAGGCGTGAACGAGTTGAACGGAACGCTCGAGGGCTACGCCTCGGGCGAGACTCGCTGGCACGGCTCCGGCACGCCCGGCGATCCCGTGGACCTCTCGCTCGACGGCGTCACGGAGCACGTGCGGCTGGCGCCTGCCGGCGGAGCGCCGTCGCTCCAGGCGCCGATCCTCTCGGCGAGCGCCGAGATCTGGTTCCAACCCGGATCGGACGTCACCCGCGCGCAGCAGCTGATCCACTGGGCCGACGGGCTCACGGCGCCGCGCACGGGATTGTCGCTCGCGCTGGCGGGCGGCCGGCTGCTCGTGGACGCACGCCCGGTGCGCGACGTGGGCGGCGTGAGCCCGCACGCCTGGACACACGTCATCGTCTCCGCCGGACAGGAGTCGTTGCGCGTGTACGTGAATGGCAGGCGCAGCTTCACGGACACCTACTCGAACTTAGGGCTGCAGCTCACCGACCTGCTCCTCGGAGCCGCGTCGGCGATCGGGTCTGGTGCGGCGGAGTCGCACTTCGGGGGCCATGTCGGCGAAGTGAGACTCTACGAGGACGAGCTGAGCGACGCCCAGGCCGCCGCCTGCTACTCCACGCGAGCGCTCTATTACCTGGGCGCGCCGCCGGTGCACGAGCGCGTCCTCGCGGCGATCGCGGATTCGGCCGTGGCCGGCGCGCCGGCACCGGTGCCAGGTGCGGCCTCGCCGTGGGAGGATCGCACGGGGCACGGCCACAACTTGTCGCTCCAGGATTTCGAACCCGTCTCCGACACGAGCGGCTGGTCGGGCGGTAGCAGCGACGACTCGCCGCCGCGACTCGAGTTCGACGGTGTGGACGACATGGCGACGCTGGTCCCTGACGAGCTGGGCGAGTTGGCGGGCGACGAGCCGCTCACGATCACGCTCTGGCTCCGCACCGGGCTCGACGTGCAGCGCACGCAGCGACTCGTCGAGTGGCGAGAGAGCGCGAGCCCGGGGGCCGCGGGACTCGTGCTGTCGCTCGGCGCGGGATCGTTCCGATTCGGCGAAGGCGGCGCGCAGGTGATCACCCCGGCGGCTCCCGAGCGCTGGTATCACCTGGTGGTCTCGACCGCGCCCGACCAGGCCGCGGCCTGGCTCGATGGTGTGCCGGTATGGACCGCGAACACGCCCGCCGGCGGGGCGCAGCACACGGCGCTGACCTTGGGCGGCCCCGCGGTGGGACCGTCGCCCGATTTCTTCCGCGGGTCCGTGGCGCGCTTCGAGATCTGGCGCGGTCGCTTCACAGACGCCGATGTGGACTCCATTCGCGACGCCCAGTCGGGCCCGTTCCTTCATCGCTTCGAGTTCGGGCTCCCGAGCCCGGCCTGGTTGTCGCTCGCGCAACCATGCCTCAACGTCCCGTTCCGCTTCGAGCGCACGCAGGGCCCCGAGCTCCGTGGCGTGAGCGTGACCGTGCGCGTACCCGCCGGACTCACGCTGTGCGGTCCGGCGCTCGCGGGCTCCGCGTTCGACGGCGTCACGACGCAGCTCTTCGAGTTCGATCCGGGCCCGGGGCTCCACACGGTGGACTTGATCTCGCTTGGCGCCTCGTGCGTGCCGGGCAGCGAAGAGCTGTTCACGCTGCCGGTTGCCGGGACGACGCCCTCGGGCTCGAGCACGTTCGAGATCGTGAGCGTGATCGCCCGCGACTGTTCCAATCATCCGCTGTCGGTGGACATCGGCGCCCCGCTGGAGCTACGCGTGGACACCGCGGCGCCCGCCGCTCCGGGCGCGGTCGCGGCGAGCCCCGAGTTGAATTCGACGGGCCCTGACGGCCGCTACCCGTTGCGCCTGTCGTTCGCCGTTGCGGCAGACGTGGAGCGCGTCGAGGTGTACCGCGCCCCGTTCGGAAACGCGCCCGAATACGACGACGCGCCGGGTGCCGGGCAGGCGCCCGCGCCACCGGCGAGCTATCCGCCGGGCGCCCCGTGGCAGCGCACGTCGGTGGCCTTCGCGGGTCGCACCGACACGCCCGCAGTGCACGACGCATGGACGTACGTGGCGTACGCATTCGACGCGGCGGGCAATCGCTCGGCGCTCTCGCCCTCGGGCAACGAGCGCGTGAACTACCGGTTGGGCGACGTGCGCGCCGCTCTGGCCGACTGTGCGAGCGACGGCCTCGTGGGCGCCGCGGACGTGGCGGGATTGAGTGCCGCGTACGGCGCCACGCTCGTCCCCGGCGACCCCCGCGCTTGCCTCGACTCGGGACCCACGGTGGATGGCTCGCTCGCCGCGCGGCCGCTCACCGACAACATCCTCGACTTCGAGGACATGATGATGCTGGCGCTCGACTACGACGCCATCGCGACGGGTTCGGCGCCGCTCTCGAACACCGACGCCATCACGATCGCTTACACTCCGAGTGCCGCCGTGGGCGATACGATCGACGTGGACGTGCTGATCACGGGTTCCGGGCGCGTGCACGGCCTGAGCGCGCGGATCGAGTACGACGCCGCCCGGCTGGCACCGGCCGGGGTCAAGCGCGGTGCCCGATTGGCCGCGAACCCGCTCGGGTCGATCGTGCTCACGCCGGAAGAAGGCGTGCTGGACCTGGCGTTGCTCGGGAAGGGACCCGGGATCGGCGGCAGCGGCCAGCTGGCGAGCGTGCGGTTCCGGCGCATCGCGACGGGCGGCGTGGTGTTCGCGATCGCCGACGCACACGCGCGGGACGCGCTCAATCACGCGCTGCCACTTGTGCTGAACCAGCCGGTGGGCGGAGCGCCGCCTGCGCGCATGGACCGCGTCGCGCTCTCCCCGGGAGCGCCGGATCCGTTCCGCCAGCGGATCGAGTTCACGTTGTCGCTGCCACGGGCGGGACCCGTGCGCCTCGGCGCTTTCGACGTGGCCGGCCGGCTCGTACGCACGCTCGCCGACGGCCCGTGGCCCGCGGGCGAGCATCGGATCGTGTGGGACGGCTCCGATGACCACGGCGCGACGCTGGCGCCCGGGATCTACTTCGTGAGCCTCGAGGCGGAGCGCAGCCGGACCACGCGGCGGGTCGTCCGCCTCAGATAACCGGGGTGGTACTGGTCCTGCGAGACCGCGTACCGAGTGGTGCTGGTGCGCGGCCTCTCATGACCTCACTTCTGGATGCCGCGCGAAGTGCGTCGGCTTCCGCGCGATGAATCGCCCGGCGCCGCGCTCGGCCATGAGCTTCCCGTTCTCGAACGCCACCCGGCCGCCGACGACGGTCCTGTCCACGCGCCCGCGCACCTCGAACCCCTCGAAGATGCTCCGGTCCGCCCGGCTGAAATGCGTCCTGGCACTGCGCACGCTCTTCACGTTCGGATCGAAGATCACCAGGTCGGCATCCATCCCCACCGCCACCGCGCCCTTCTTCTCGAGCCCGAAGATGCGCGCGGGAGCGGTGGCACCCAGCTCGACGAGGCGTTCCAACGAGAACCTCCCCCCGACCACGCCGTGCGTGTAGAGGATCGCGAGCCGGTCCTCGATGCCGGCGGCACCGTTCGGGATCTTCGTGAAGTCCGACGCGCCCACCAGCTTCTGCTGGTGCGTGAACGGGCAGTGGTCGGTGCCGATGGAGTCGAGCATGCCGTTCGAGAGCCCGGACCACAGCGCGTCGTGATGCCCCAAGTGCAGCGGCCGGATGGGCGGGCTCATCACGTACGTCGAGCCGCCGAAGTCGGGCTTGGCGAACACGCTGTCGTCGAGCAGCAGGTACTGCGGGCAGGTCTCGCCGTAGCACCTCTGGCCCGAGAGCTTGGCGCGTTCCAGCGCGTGCATGGACTCCTTGCACGTCATGTGCACGATGTACGCGGTGGCGCCGTGCAACCGCGCCATGGTGAGTGCACGCTCGGTGGCCTCGCCCTCGACCGCGCTCGGCCGTGACACGGGGTGGTACTCGGGGCCGGTGAGGCCCTTCGCCAGGAGCTCGCGCTGCAGGTTCCACACCACGTCGCCGTTCTCAGCGTGCACGGTGACCACGGCGCCAGTCTCGGCCGCCACCTTCATGACCTGGTAGAG
>JAHFBX010000316.1 GCA_023249815.1 Candidatus Eiseniibacteriota bacterium | reverse complement strand
GGAAATACGAGGTGCGGTCCGTCGGCAGCACGTTCACCTTCGTGTAGGGACCCGCCAGCGCCGTCGCGCGGTACAGGTTGTACCCCGCGATGTCGGCCTCGAAGTTCGGCTGCCAGGTGAGCTTCACCGCGTCCGCCTCGCCGACGCCGGCGAGCCCGAACGGCGGACTCGGGAACGTGAGGTCGAGCGTCTGCACGAGCCGCACCTGCATGGCGTCGCGCACCTCGAGCTGGAACAGGGCGCCCGCGCCCGTGACACTGAACACGAACGGATCGCCCTGCGCGATCGTGCCGGTGGCGATGTCTCCGAGCACGCTCGTGCTGTCGGTCACCGTCGCCAGGGCGTTCAGGCAGCGGAGCTTCGCGGTGACGCCCTTCGCGATGCCCGAACCGTTGTTGCGGATCAGGACGGAGTAGTTCGCGGTCTCGCCGGTCGTCGGGCGGCCATCGTTGTTGCCCGGGGATTCCGTGACCACATGACCGGCGTGCACGGGCTCTGGCGCGCGCGCGGTGACCTGAACCGTCTCGCGCCAGCTCCGTGAGCCGTCCCACAACACGAGCGAGAACGGCACTTCGCGCTGGTCGGGAACGTTCGCGGGGATCGCGAGGCGGAACGCCGTCACCGGATTCCCGGTGGCCCCCGCCGCGATGCTGCCCCAGGTCCCGCTGCCGTTCACGACGCTCACGAACGCGTCGGCCGTGGTGAGCGTGCCTGCGACCGCGCCATTGCTGGCGGCACCGCCGCGATTCCGGAGCGCGATGCGCAGGTCCACGGTCTCGCCGGCGTCGGCCAGGCCGTCGCCATTGCCACTCGTCCCGCCGGCATTGTCGTCGTCCACGGTGACCGCGGCCTCGGAGATCGCCGCCGCGGCCGCGGCGGTGACGTTGAGCGTGGCCTGGAACGGCCGGGCGTTGTACGCCGTCACGGTGAGCGTGAAGCTGCCGGTCGAGTCCGGGCGGAACGGGAGCTGCACGTCGCCGGTGGCGTTCGTGAGTCCGGTCCGGAACTCGTCACCGGCTTTGTAGAGCGTCACGCGCGCGTTCGCCACCGGCGAGCTGCTGCTCGTGACGTGAACGTTCGCGATCGAGTCTCCCAGCGTGAACGAGCTCAAGCCGCTCGCCGAGAGCGAACGCCAGCTGCCGTTGTACATGCGCAGCTCGGGGTCGCCGAGCTGCAGCAGCGTCAGCTGCGTCCAGCGGTTGACGCCGTCGTAGAATGCGAACGCCGTGAACGGCAGCTTCTGGCGCGCCTGCAACTCGCCGACGGCTGACACGCTGTCCTCGAAGAACAGCCGGAAGTACTCCTGCTGGTACGCGCGACCGGCGGTCGGGAAGTCGAAGCGCGTGGATCCGATGACGCTCACCGCGCCGCCATTCGGGTTCTTCAGGAACGCCTCACCGATACAGGGGAAGTCGATGGCGCTCGACGTGCAGTCGATGGCGTAGAGGTTGAACAGTTTGTTGCCGTTCGTTAGCGACGTCGCGTCGCCGTTCACGAGCGAGGCGTCGCCGACCGACATGGAGTTGCGATAGCCGTGGCCGACATGCAGTGCCAGGCCATAGCCGAGGTTCAGTTCCGTCATCACCGCGGCCTTGGTTTCGGGCAGCGCGCCGGGCCGGTAGGCGGGGTTCGTGTGGTTCTCGTAGAGCCGCTTCACCGTGAGGCCGGGGTTCGTGTCGGTGAACGGCAGGATGTCCTCGGCGAGCGAGGCGCCATCCAGGTCGATGGGCCCGCCGTTGTAGGGCTGCGGGAACAGCACCTCGGCGAATAACAGCCAGCGGTTCTCGTAGCCACCCGCCGGGGTCCGCTCGTATTGGAACGTCTTGTTCACGAACGTCTGCGCCTCGAGCACCGTGGAGACCGGAGCGCGCCCCACGTACAACTCGGGCAGCAGGTCGGCCGCGTCCCCGGGTACGAACTCGTCCTGGTAGCCCTCGCCGTACTCGGAATTGCCGTCGGCGTTCCAGTTTCCGTCGAGGCACGAGTAGTAGATGTCGGCGGCGATGTGCTCCACCTGGTAGAAGTTCAGGTTGAGCGCGAGTCGCTCGGGCAGGATGTCGGTGTCACCGCCCAGCAACACCCACTTGGTGCCCCAGCGCGCGTAGGCGTCGCGGAGGAAGAAGCGGATGCGCTCGGCGTCGTCCACGCCGTAAGGGTACTGCGTGCGGATGAACGACAGCGTGCGCACCACCGCGGGCACGCCGCTCTGCGTCTTCCAATCCGCGAGCTGCTGGAACGTCGGCGCCATGGCGTCATTCGTGATGATCAAGTACTCGACCGGGCTGCCGAGCACCGACGGCACCTGGAGCGGCTTGAACGGCTCGGCCTGCGGCTTGCCCGCCGTGGCGCCACTCCTCGCGGAGCTTCCGAGCGACACCAGCGCGCGCGACGGCACGCCGCTCGGCAACTCGTCCTCCCACTCCCGCACGATGCGCTCGCGCGCGACTGCGGGAGCGGCGCCGGCCTCGACCGTCAACCTGAGCTTCATCGTGGTGATGCGCTCGAGCCGTCCGGTCTGCGGGTTCCAGCGCGCGGGAGCGACGCGCACGTAGGCGACGTTTCTACCGCGCAGGCTGCCTTGCGTCCCCGGCAGTGCGAGCAGTTCGGGTTGGAACGCGGCGCTCGCGTAGAACGCCGGGTCCGGCGTGGAACGAGCATCGGCCGCTGCACCGGGCCGGCTCGAGAGCGCGGCGGCGATGCGCACGCCGTCGGCGAGCAGCTCCGTCCGCACGTCCACCACCTCGACTGCCGTGAGCTTCATTCCCTGCGGCAGGTCCACGCGCTCGGCGAGCCACGGCAGGTCCGGACGGCCGGCGGCGTATTCATGCGTGCCGCCCTTTGCTTCCAGCAGCACGACGCCGTTTGCGGACGTGACGTTGAGGCGGGCGGGATCGAAGCGCAGCTCCCGGTCGATTGTGAAGGCCGAGACCGGGGAAGCGGCCGCGCCGGCCATGATCGCCAGCACTGGCAGGACAAAGCGATGTCGCATGGTGGGGCTCTCCCTGGTTCGGTCGAGCTGCATGAGCGAGAAGTCGTGTCAGTGGACCGAAGGGCCAAGGGCCAGCCAGCGCGGCAAGGCATCCGGTGCCGGAGCGTCGGTCGGGGGGATGCAGGTACAACCCAGACTACCCCGTAACGATAGAGGCGCAGCCCTCGGCGGGTCAACGGCTTCTCGCGCCGCCTCCGTGGGCGATGGGACGCGTCCAGCCGGGTCCGTAGGCTGGGTGCACGCTGGGTGGCTCCACTCCGTTGCGAACCGCCAACTGCCAGGGGAGCGAAGCGATGGGCAGGACGATCCGGTCCGCGGCGAGCAGCACCTGCACCGCATCCGGGTCGGGACCCGGACCGGCACCCGTGGCCGGGAGCCAGCGGTCGAACTCGCGGGTCCGCCACCCGGTCCGGAAACTCCCCACCGCCGGGCCCCGAAGCGGCATCACCAGCGTGGCGAGCTCGGGCTCGAGCCCCGCCAGAGGGGCCTGGGCCTCCACGAGTTGCGCCTGTGCGGCGGTGGCGCGGAGCGCCTCGGCGGCCGCGGCCTCTCCCTTCCGCGAGCGCAGGTCTACATAGTGACCGGCACGCGCCCACTGGGCCTGCAGCACCCCGGCCACGGCGGCGCCCGAGAGATCGGCGTCGCACGCCAGCACCAGGTGATAGGACTCCACGCGGTCCGGGTCCCGGTTGGGCTCGCGCCGCGACGACGCGCCGTGGACCGATCGCGCACGCGTCAGGGCCGCGGCTCGCTCGGCGCGCTCGGCGGGTGTCTCGAGCCGTGGCCACTCGAAGTCGAGGCTGGACCCGGGCAGCCACTGGCGGAG
>JAHFBX010000049.1 GCA_023249815.1 Candidatus Eiseniibacteriota bacterium | reverse complement strand
CAGGGCGGGCTCGACACCATGCGGCGCGCGGGCGTGAGCGTCGTGGGCGGGCATTCCGTGCGCGACGCCGAGCTCAAGTTCGGCTACGCGGTCACCGGTATCGCCGATCGCCGATCGCTGCTCAGGAACTCCGGCGCGCGCCCGGGAGATCGCGTGTTCCTCACCAAGCCGCTCGGCACGGGCATCCTGTCCACGGCGTTGAAGCAGGGTCGTCTGGACGCGCGACTCACCCGGCGGCTCGCGGCGCAGATGGCGACACTCAATCGCGTGGCGTCGGAGGCCGCGGTGGCGGCGGGCGCGCGGGCGGCCACCGATGTCACCGGCTTCGGCCTGCTGGGTCACGCCGCACAGCTCGCCGACGCCTCGGGCGTCACGCTCTCGCTCCACCCCACCACGCGCTGGTTCCTGCCACGGGCGCTCGAACTGGCGGCGGCCGGTGTCGTGCCGGGCGGACTCGCGCGCAATCGGGAATACTATGAAGCGAGCGTGGACGCGAGCGGTGTGCGCGAGGACTGGATCCAGGCGCTGTACGACCCGCAGACCTCGGGTGGGCTGCTCGTGACGCTGCCCGCGCGGCGCGCGCCGGTGTTCCTGAAGGCGCTGGCACGCAGGCGCGCCTGGGTGATCGAGGCGGGATCGGTGTCGCGGCGCGGCGCGCACGCGGTTGCGCTGTCCGCCGCTTGAGCATGGGTTCGCGGGAGCGAATGAGGTCTGGTGGCCTCCGGGGACTTCAAATCCCTTGGTCGGGCGCCTCTGGCGTCCGAGGTGGGTTCGATTCCCACGCGTTCCCGCCAGTTCTCGTGCGCCGCGTGGTTCGGGCCGCGGCGCGCATCGCATGGTCGCTCGCGCTGGCGTCGCTGGTCGCGGCCGCCGGCGCGGGCCTGGCGCGCGCGCAGGCCGCCGACACGCTGGGAACTATCTCTCCCCGCGCGGCGTCCGCCGCCGACTCCACGGCGGGCAATACGCCGTCGCGAACCCGTGTCGTGGGCGGGACCGCGTCCAGCCCACGCGACAGCACGCGCAAGCGACCGTGGACCGAGCAGCCAAGAATCGTCATGGCGCGCTCGCTGCTCATCCCCGGCTGGGGGCAGGTCCACAACCGCTCATGGGTGAAGGCCGTGCTCGTCGCGGGAGCCGAGAGCTGGCTCGGCGTTCGCATCGTCCAGGACCAGCGCGCGCTCGACGACATGCTCCGCGAGATCGACGAAGTACGCGCCGACACGACGCAGGCCACGCTGTCGGTGCGACGGGCGCGTGAGGCCGAGCTCGTGAACCGCTACAATGCGCGGCTCAACCAGAGGCTCGGGCGTCAGTGGCTCCTCGGAGGGGCCATCGCCTATGCGATGGTGGACGCGTACGTGGACGCGCACTTCCGCGGCTTCGACCTCGAATTCCAGCACGACCCGGCGCTCCCGCCCGGCACCTCGCCCGCCTCCCCGGCGGACCGGGGCGGCCGCTTCGGGCTGCGCGTCGCCCTGCGGCGGGATTTTTGACCGACCCCCGACTCCAGCACATCCGCAACTTCTGCATCGTCGCGCACATCGACCATGGCAAGAGCACGCTGGCGGACCGGCTGCTCGAGATCACGCACACGCTGACGCCGCAACAGATGAAGGCGCAGGTGCTGGACGACATGGACCTCGAGCGCGAGAAGGGCATCACGATCAAGTCGCACGCCATCGCCATGGCGTACCGCGCGAGGGACGGCAGCACCTACGAGCTGAATCTGATCGACACGCCGGGCCACGTGGACTTCACGTACGAGGTGTCACGAGCGCTGGCGGCGTGCGAGGGTGCGATCCTCGTCGTGGACGCCTCGCAGGGCATCGAGGCGCAAACGCTCAGTAACTACTTCCTCGCCAAGGACCAGCATCTCTCCATCGTCGGAGCGCTCAACAAGGTGGACCTGCCGGCCGCGCGTCCGGATGACATCGCGCTCGAGATCGAACACGTCACGGGCGTCCCCGCGGAGCGCGTCTGCCGCATCAGCGCAAAGACCGGCCTCGGCGTGGAAGCGCTGCTCGAGCAGGTCATCGCCGACGTTCCTCCGCCGTCGGGCGATCCGGACGCGCCGTTTCGCGCGCTCATCTTCGATTCCAAGTTCGACCAGTACCGCGGCGTCGTATGTCTCGTGCGCGTCGTGGACGGCGCGCTCCGCTTTGGCGACCACATCCAGTTCCTGTCCACCGGCGCGCTTCACGAGGTCACCGAGGTGGGCAAGCTGCACCTCAAGCTCGACGCCGAGCCCGTCCTGACCGCCGGCCAGGTGGGCTACGTCGTCGCGGGCATCAAGTCGGTGGCGGACGCCCGCGTCGGCGACACCATCGCGGCCGCCGGGATCGAACCCGCGCCGCAGCCGCTCGCGGGATTTCGCGAGACCAAGTCCATGGTGTTCTCCGGGCTCTACCCGATCGACTCCGAGCAGTACGAGTCCTTGAAGGAGGCGCTCTCCAAGCTGCGGCTGAACGACGCCTCGCTGGACTACGAGCCGGAGACGTCGGTGGCGCTGGGCTTCGGCTTCCGCTGTGGCTTCCTGGGGCTCCTGCATCTCGAGATCATCCAGGAGCGCCTGCGCCGCGAGTTCCAGATTGACCTCATCGCGACGACGCCGAGCGTGATGTACCACGTGCTGCTCACGAACGGCGACTTCCTCAAGGTGGACAACCCGACCCAGTTGCCCGCGGTGCAGAACCTCGAGTCCATCGAGGAGCCCATGGTGCTCGCGCACGTCGTGACGCCCACGGACTACCTCGGCAACATCATGAAGCTGTGCCAGGACCGCCGCGGGACGTTCCAGGACATGGTGCATTTGGAGGAGAAGCGCGTGCGCGTGGCGTACCGGCTGCCGCTCGGCGAGATCGTGCTCGACTTCTACGACCGGCTGAAGAGCGTGTCGCGCGGCTACGCGTCACTGGATTACGAGTTCGACGGCTACCTCGAGTCCGACGTCGTCAAGCTGGACGTGCTCCTGAACGGCGAGATCGTGGACGCGCTCTCGGCCATCGTGCACCGTGACAAGGCCTACAGCTATGGCAGTTCGCTGTGCGAGAAACTCAAGGAGCTGATCCCGCGGCAGATGTTCCAGGTCGCGATCCAGGCCGCGATCGGCGGCAAGGTCATCGCTCGCGAGACGATTGGCGCCATGCGCAAGAACGTCATCGCCAAGTGTTACGGCGGTGACATCTCGCGCAAGCGCAAGCTGCTCGAGAAACAGAAGGAAGGCAAGCGGCGTATGAAGCAGATCGGAACCGTCGAGGTGCCGCAGGAGGCGTTCCTCGCCGTGCTCAAGGTGGACCGCGGCTGACGCCGCGAACGATGATGTCGACTCCCAACGCACCCCGCTCGCAGGCTCGCGACTATGTCGAGGCCATCGCCTGGGCCCTGGTCATCACGCTGGTACTGCGCACGTTCGTCATCCAGGCGTTCCGCATCCCGTCCGAGTCCATGTCGGACACGTTGCTCGTGGGCGATTTCCTGTTCGTGAACAAGCTCGAATACGGGCCCAAGATCCCGTTCACGCACGTGCGTCTCCCCGGCCTGCATGCGCCCCGGAACGGGGAGGTCATCGTGTTCCAGTGGCCCGAGGATCCCTCCAAGGACTTCATCAAGCGTTGCATCGCCACGGGCGGGCAGACGGTGGAGGTGCGGCACAAGCAGGTGTACGTGGACGGCGTGAAGCTGGTGGAGCCCTACGTCAAGCACGAGCTGTCCAACGATGAGCCCGCCGCGTATACCCCGCGCGACAACCACACGCCGCCCACGGTCACCCCCGGCGAGCTGTTCATGATGGGCGACAACCGAGACAATTCGAACGACAGCCGATTCTGGGGAACCGTACCGATGGACCTGGTGAAAGGACGCGCCCTGTTCATCTACTTCTCGACGGCCGGCACGAAGTGGTGGAATGGCATGTTCCACGTCCGCTTCGACCGGTTGTTCCGGCCCATCCGATGAATCACGTCGGCGACGGGCCGGGTTCGGCCGCGCGTGCCGCCGCGGGGCCCGCGCTCTACGTGCACGTGCCGTTCTGCGCCGTGCCCTGCCCGTACTGCCACTTCTCGAAGGAGCACGTCTCGGGTGCCGCGGTGGAGCGCTGGCTCGCCGCCCTCGAACTCGAGGCTATTCGCTGGGCGCCGGCCGCGCGGGGCATCGCGTTCCGCTCGCTGTTCTTCGGTGGCGGCACGCCCTCGGCGCTCTCGCCGCGCCACTTCCAGCGCGCGTGGGACACGGTCACGCGACACTTGGAGCTCGCGCCAGACGCCGAGGTGACGCTCGAGGCCAATCCGGAGACGGTGAAGCCCGGACTCCTGGACGCCTGGGCTCAAGCCGGGGTCAATCGCCTGTCCATGGGGGCGCAATCGTTCGTGCCCGAGGAACTGGCCGCGCTCGGACGCATCCACGACCACGAAAAGCCTGGCCAGGCAATCGCGCTGGCGCGAGCTCACGGTTTCGAGCGATTGTCAGTGGACCTCATGTTCGGATACCCCGGCCATCGGATCGACCACTGGCGGCACACGCTGGACGCCGCGCTCGCGCTTCGGCCCGAGCACGTCTCGGCCTATGGCTACATCCCCGAGCACGACACCCCGATGGGAGACGCGGTGGCACGCGGCGAGCGCCGGACGGTGTCGCCCGAGTGCGAGGCCGAGATGCACGCGATCGCCGATCAGCGCTTCATCGCCGCCGGGTTGGCGCCGTACGAGACCTCGAACTGGTCGCGTCCGGGTGCCGAGTGCCGGCACAACTTGGCCTACTGGCTGCGGCGCGACTACCTGGCGCTCGGCCCGTCCGCGCACGCGCTGTGGCGTGGAGAGCGGAGCGCCAACGCGCGCGCGCTCGCCGATTGGGCGGACCGGCTCGAACGTGGCGCGGACCCTGCCGTGGAGCGTGAGCGCGAGACGCCCGAGTCGCGCGCCGACGAGACCCTGATGCTGGGCCTGCGGCTCGCGAGCGGACTCGATCTCGACGACCTGCCCGCGGAAGTGCGCGCGGAGTTCGAAGCACGCTATGCCGAGCCACTCGCCGCGGGTGTCGCGGGCGCCCGACTGGAGCGCACGAGGCACGGCTGGTGCATCCCCGCCGCGCAGCGCTACGTGGCGGACGATACGATCGCCTGGCTGGCCGTGCGCGCGCGGCCGCTCGCAGGCGCCGAGCGTGCCGCGTGAGCCGCAAGCCGGGTCGTTCGGAGGCCGCCCCGGCCAAGGGCTCGGCATTCCGCGAGAACGTCGAGTCGCTGGCGTGGGCGGTGGTGCTCATGCTCATCGTGCGCGTGTTCCTGCTGCAGGCGTTCCGCATCCCGTCCGAGTCCATGCGCGATACGCTGCTGGTCGGCGATTTCCTGTTCGTCACCAAGCTCGACTACGGCGCGAAGCTGCCGTTCACGCACATCCGCCTCCCCGGTCTGCGTGCGCCCAGGCGCGGCGACATCATCGTGTTCCAGTGGCCGCCGGACCCGTCCCAGGACTTCATCAAGCGCTGCATCGCGACGACCGGGGAGACGGTCGAGATCCGGCATCGTCAAGTGTTCGTGAATGGCCGGCCGCTGGTCGAGCCCTACACGCGGCACACGGCGCCCATGGAGGAGCCCGGCGGGATGTCGCCGCGCGACAATCTCGCCGCCGTCTCGGTGCCGCCGGGGCACCTGTTCATGATGGGCGACAACCGGGAGAACTCGGCGGACAGCCGCTACTGGGGCTACGTGCCCATGGACCTCGTCAAGGGTCGCGCGCTGTTCATCTACTTCTCGACCGCCTCCCAGCACTGGTGGGACATGCCGTTCTTCGTCCGCTGGGATCGCCTGTTCCGCATCATCCGATAACCTCGCATTCGGCGCGGCCGACCGCCTCCACGGGTTGACTTCGCGGCCCCGCGCGTGCCTGAATCACGCGCCATGTCCACACCCACTCTGCCCGGGAGCGTCAGCGCTTCCGACCCCGACCTGACCGAGCGCCAGCGCCGCGTCTTCGCGCGACTGGTGTCGCTCTATCGGCACGACGCCCGCCCGGTGAGCTCGGAGCGCCTGGGACGTGCGGCCGACGTGCGCCAGTCGGGCACGCGGCTTCGTGGCATGCTCGCCGAACTCGAACGGCTGGGGCTGCTCGAGCGCGCCCACGCCGCGGCCGGGCGCGTGCCGAGTGCCGCCGGATGGGAGTACTTCGTGCGCGTCGTGCTGGAGCCCGCCGCATTGCCCGCCGAGGTGGAGGACGCGATCGCCGAGCGGCTCGCGCAATCCCGTCACGACGTCGAGCGGCTGCTGCACGAGGCCTCGCGGCTCCTGGCGTCGTTCTCCCACCAGCTCGGGCTCGCCGTGGCGGCCTCGCTCGAGGGTGAACGACTGTCGTCGCTGGAGCTGGAGCCGCTCGCGGAGTCGCGCGTGCTGCTCGTGCTGGGGCTAGAGGGCCTGCGCTCGCGCACGCTGGTGCTGGAGCTCGACACGCCACTCGATCGAGGCGCACTCCGCGAGGTCCTGGACGTGCTCCGCGAGCAGCTCATCGGCGGCACGCTCGCCGCGGCGCGCGCGCGGCTCGCGCAGGATCCCGAGTTGGCACGGCACTCCGCCGTGCGCATCGTGGCTCGCGCCGCCACCGCGAGCTGGTCGCGCGCCGTGGACACGCCGCTCTTGACCGCGGGGGTCTCGCACATCGCGGACCAGCCGGAGTTCGCCGACGGGACGCGGCTGGGGTCGGTCCTGCGCGCACTCGAATCCGGACGGTCGTTCGAGCGTCTCATGGTGGGCGGGCTTCAGGGGCAGGCCGGCGTGCGCGTGGGCGTGGGGCCCGAGGAAGGGCCCGCCATGCTGAGCCTGGTGAGCTACGCGTTGCCCGGCGCCGTCTCCGGCGCCGTGGCGGTGCTCGGCCCGATGCGAATGGACTACGCCACCACGATCGCGCTCGTGGACCTGGTCGGCACGCGGGTTGCGGACCTGCTGTCGGCCTGATCCCGCCGCGCGCCTTCCAAGGACTGCCATGACCGAAGATCTGCGAGACGACGCCCGACCGGCACAGGGCGCGAGCAGCGCCACACCGCACGACGAGCCCGTGCTGGAGCGTGACGAGACGCCGCCCGACGCGGCGGCGTTCGCGGCCCAGACGGTGAACGCCGAACGGCTCGCGCGACCCGAAGTACCGGATTACAAAGACCGCTGGTTGCGTGCGGAAGCCGAGATGCAGAACGCGCGGCGCCGCGCCGCTCGTGACCGCGACGACGCCGTCCGCTCGAGCGAGGACCGCATCCTGCTCGACCTGATCGAGGTGCTGGACGATCTCGAGCGCGCGCTCGCGTCGCTCACCCCGGAGCAGGCGGCCGACGCGTGGGCGCAGGGTGTGGCGCTCACGGCGCAGCGCATGCGCGAGGTGCTGGCGCGCCGTGGCGTCGTGCCAATCGCCGTCGTGGGCGAGCCATTCGATCCCACGCTGCACGAGGCCCTGCTCGAGGTGCCGGCGCCCAAGGGCGTCGCGCCGGGCTCGGTCGCCCAGGAGGTGCAGCGCGGCTACCTTCGCGGCGACCGCGCGCTGCGCGTGTCACGCGTCGTGGTGGCGAGGGCGAATGGCTAAGCGCGACTACTACGAGGTGCTGGGTGTGGCGCGCGGCGCGTCTGAGGACGACATCAAGAAGGCCTACCGCAAGGTGGCCATGCAGTGGCATCCCGACCGCAACCCCGGCAACCATGAGGCCGAAGGGAAGTTCAAGGAAGCCACCGAGGCGTACGAGGTACTGCGTGACCCGGCACAGCGCGCGCGCTACGACCAGTTCGGGCACGCGGCCACGGGCACTGGCGCCGGCCACGGCGGCGCCGAGGGTTTCGGCGGGTTCGACCTGGCGGACGCGCTGCGCGCGTTCATGCGCGACTTCGGCGGCGATGGTTCGTTCGAGGACCTGTTCGGCGGGGGTGGCCGCACGCGGGGGCCCGGCGGGCGCGGCGCGGCGTCGGGGGATGACCTCCAGGTCCGACTCGAACTCACGCTCGAGGAGATCGCCTCCGGCGTCGAGAAGAAGATCCGCGTCAAGCACCTGAAGCGTTGCGAGACGTGCGCCGGTCGCGGCGGAACGGGGGAGAGCGTGTGCCCGCAATGCAAGGGCCGCGGCCAGGTGCGGCGCGTTCAGCAGACCATGTTCGGCCAGTTCGTGAACGTCTCGGCGTGTCCGCGCTGCGAGGGCGAAGGCAACGTCGTGGCGAATCCGTGCAAGACCTGCGGCGGCGACGGACGCGTGAGCGACAGCGATACCGTGTCGGTGAAGGTCCCGGCAGGCGTGGCCGCGGGCAACTACATCCCGCTCCGAGGCATGGGCGACGCGGGACCGCGTGGCGGTCCGGCCGGTGACCTGGTCGTGTTGATCGAGGAGAAGGAGCACGCGCTGTTCGAGCGTCACGGCGATCATCTGGAACTCGACCTGCCCGTGAGCTTCACGGTGCTTGCGCTGGGTGGAAAGGTCGAGACACCCGTCCTGGGCGGCGGCGTGGCGGCGATGGACGTTCCGGCGGGAACGCCGAGCGGGCACGTCGTGCGTCTCAAGAACAAGGGGCTCCCCGGCCTCCGTGGCGGGCGCGGCGACCTCCGCGTGCGCCTGCGCGTGTGGGTGCCGACGCGATTGTCGCAGGCCGAGAAGAAACTGCTCGAGGAGCTACGTAGTGGGGATGGGCTTCGTCCGCCCGGTCCCTCGCGATCGGTGTTCGGACGGGTGCATGACGCCTCGGGCGGCTGACGCCGCGCCGGCGTTCGTGCACGTGCCGGGCCTGGCTGGCGCGGCGGAGCGCGTCGTCCTCGAGGGCGATGAAGCGCACTACGTGGCGCGCGTCGTGCGCGCGCGCGAAGGCGAGCGACTCACCGCCACTGATGGAGCCGGCTGCGTCGCGCGACTCGTCGTGGAGCAGGTCCGGCCAGACGTCCGGTTGCGTGTCGAGGCGCGCGAGCAGCGTCCGGCTCCGGCGCGGACCGAGCTCCTGTGCGGCGCGCCGGAGGGCGAGCGGGGAGATTGGCTCGTGGAGAAGTGTGCCGAGCTTGGCGTGACGCGCCTCCTCCCGGTGGACTGCGATACGGCGCGATGGATGGAGGGCAAGCGCACCGAGCGCTGGACGCGGCTCGCGATCGCGGCACTGCGACAGTCGCGAAGCGCCTGGCTCATGCAGTGCGCTCCGGTGACGGCGCTCGAGGACGCGATCGTCGCACTGACACCGTCCGTCCGGTGGCTGGCTGACGCCGGCGGCGCCGGGCCCCCGGGGTTGCCCGAGCTCGGCGACCACGCGGTCAGCGGCATGGTCGGACCCTCGTCGGGCTGCTCTGGGCCGGAAAGGAACCTGTTGCTGCAGAATGGGTTCATCGCCGTCCGCTTGGCGCCATCCCGGCTTCGGACCGAGACCGCGGCGGTGGCGATGGCGGCGCTCTGGGCCTACTGCCGCCCCCTCCGGGCGCGCGCCATCGCTTGACGCTCGGCCGTCCTGAGCCTAGACTTCGCGCCCACTTATCCCGTGGCTCCGTGGATGTCCCGAAATCCACTCGGGCACAATGACTTAACACCCAAACTCTTTCTTCAGGGAAGATCGTCGAGAGAGGGGGGGATGGTATTGCCAGGCATCAGGGTGAAGGACGGAGAGTCCTTCGAGAGTGCCCTGCGCCGATTCAAGAAGAAGTGTGAGAAGGCCGGGATCATGGCGGATCTCCGCCGACACCAGCACTTCGAGAAACCGAGCGAGCGGCGCAAGCGCAAGCTGAACGCCGCCAAGCGAAAGAACTTGGCTCGGCGGTCGCAGGAGAACTGACGCAGCTGGAACTGACTCAACACCTCACGTGGCTGGATGGAGTCCTCGCGATCCTCATGGCCGCGTTTCTGGTTCGCGGACTCCTGCGCGGCACGCTCGCGCAGGTTTTCGCTTTCTTCGGCGTGGTTCTCGGTGTCCTGGCTGGCTCCGCTGTCGCGGACTGGATCGGGATCCACTGGCAGAGCGCGCGCCCGGTGCTGGTGTTCGTCGCGCTCCGCTGGTTGGTCGCGGTGCTCGTCGGCCTCGCCGTGGCGGGCGTCATGGGCTGGTGGGGGGAACTGCTGGCGAAGGCAGTGCACGAAGGACCGTTCGGCTGGCTGGATCGCGCCGTGGGCGCGGTCGTGGGCCTCACCATCGGCACCCTCGTGAGCATCGGCGTATTGGTGTTCCTCCTCCAGGCTCCGGGCCTGGCGTTCGCACGACCGCTGGTCGTGCGGAGCGTGACGTCCGCGCCGCTGCTCGCGGCCGGGAACAGCGCGAGTGAATGGAGCAGGTCGCTTCCCGGAGGAGTCTGGCTGCACGAGCAGCTGACCCGCGCGTCCCGCCGGCTGGCGGCGCGCGGCCAGGCCTGAGCGTCGCGGCATCACTCGATTCTCCCGCGCTCGGCCACGGCGCCGGCGTGAGGGGTCTCGGGCGCGAGCGTCGTCGTGCATCCGCATTCCCTCGAACTGATCGAGTTCCCGCGTGTCACCGAAGCGCTGGCCGCGCGCGCGACGAGCCCGCGCGCGCGGGCGTCCCTCGTGGCCTCGGGGCCGCTCGCCGACGCGAACGCGCGTGCGGACGCCTGTCGGCGGCTCGCGGAGGCGATCCGCCGCCAGCGCGAGCCGGGCGCCTGGAGTTTCGCCGCCACGAGCGAGCTCCGCGCACTTCTCGAAGGCGACGCCCGGGACGCGTTCGAGCCCGAGGCGTTCGCGGTCGTGGCGGAGTGGTTGGACGCTGCCGCGCGCACGCACGCGGCATGGACCGACGCGTCGCTGCGCGAACGCTTTCCCGATCTCGCGCGGCACGTGGAGGCGGTTCCCGATCTGTCGCCGCTCCAGGCGCGCATCGCGGCGACGCTCGACGCCGATGGCCACGTGCGCGACCGCGCGTCGCCCGCGCTGGCGCGGGCGCGCAAAGCGCTTGCTGAAGGCGAGCGGGCGCTGCATCGCCAGCTCGAACGCTGGGCGACCGCGCACGGACCCGAGAGCTACGTGACGCGCGCCGGCGACCGGTTCGTGGCGCTCGTGCCGGCCGCGGGCTTCTCGCGCCGGCAGGGGATCGTCCACGACACCTCCAACAGCGGACAGTCGCTGTTCGTGGAACCGCTCGAGGCGTGCGAGGCCAACAACCGCCTGCTCGAGCTGCGCGCGGAAGCCGCCGAGGAGGAGCGCCGCATCCTGCGCGAGCTGGCCTCACTCGTGCGCGATGCGGCTCCCGCGCTGGAGAGGCTCGAGCACGAGCTCGCGGTGCTGGACGCGGTGCGCGCTTGCGCGACATGGGCGGTGGAGCTGGGAGGCGAGGCGATCGCTCCGGGCGGCGAGCGGCTGCGGCTCGTCCGCGCACGCCATCCACTGCTCGCCATGGGCGAGCGCCGCGACGGCGTGGTGCCGCTCGACCTGGAACTTGGCCCCGGCGGCCGGCTGCTGCTCGTCTCGGGACCCAACATGGGCGGCAAGACGGTGCTGTTGAAGACCGTGGGGCTCGCCGTGGCGCTCGCGCATGCCGGGCTGCCTGTGCTCGCCGCCGAAGGCAGCGCGATCCCGGAGCTCGACGAGCTGCGCGCGGACCTGGGGGACGAGCAGTCCGTGGACGAGGGGCTGTCGACATTTGCGGCGCATCTGCTTGCGCTGAAGGCGATGGCCGAGGCGGCGGGACCGCGCACGCTGCTGCTCGCCGACGAGCTGGGCGCGGGCACCGATCCGGAGGAAGGGGCGGCACTTGGCCGTGCGCTGCTGGAGCACGTGGTCTCGCGCGGCGCGTGGGGTGTCGTGACGACGCACTTGGGGAGCTTGAAGCGTGTCGCGAGCGACGTGCCGGGGATCGTGAACGGCTCGCTCGAGTTCGACCTCGTCACGCTCACCTCTCGCTACCGGTTCCAGCGCGGCGTCCCGGGCGCCAGTCACGCGCTGGACGTGGCCGGTCGGCTGGGTTTCCCGGCCGCGCTGCTCGAGCGCGCGCGCTGACACCCGAGCAGACGCGCGCGCTCGAGCGCCTGCTCGCCGAGGTCAGTGACGCACTCGCCGCCGCGAACGCGGAGCGTGAATCACTGGCGCGCGCTAGGGGGGA
>JAHFBX010000048.1 GCA_023249815.1 Candidatus Eiseniibacteriota bacterium | reverse complement strand
CTTCTTGATCGCGGCGTTCGTGACGCTGTGCTTGGGGCTCGTGTCCGCCTGCACGCGAGCCCGCCATCGTGTCGGCCTTCTGTTCGGGGCCGCGCTCGCCGCGTACTCCACCACACTGCTCGCGAACGCCACGCGAATCGTGTGGGGGATGCGACTTCACGAGGCCGGCGCCTCGTTCGGGCCGTTCACGCCAGAGCGTCTGCACCGAGTCGTGGGTGTCGCGGTCTACTTCGTGTTCCTCGCCGCGTTGGTCACGCTGGCGTCGCGCGCCTCGGGGGCCGACCATGAAGCCGTCACCTGAACCGCCTGCTCGCGCGCGAGTCCCGCGTGCGGCGCTCGCGTGGCTCGTCTACGCGGGCGTCACCGTGGCGGCCCCCGCCGCGAACGGCGCGTGGCGGAGGCGCGACTTCGCCGAGCACGCGATGCTGACGCTGGCCGTCTCGGGGGCGTTGCTCGGGGTGTGGCTGGTGCTGGCGCGTGTTGCAACGAGGTCATCGGGCCCTCGTGCCCGACTTAAGGTGCCTTTTCCCCGCTGATCTGCCGTCGCATTTCGACGGACGAGCGGCCTGCTCTCGGTGGCCGAGCGACGGTGGCCAGAACGGCACGGCGGCTCAAGGTGATATCGTCCGCCGGTAGGCCGCTTGGATTGGGCTGGAGCGACCGCCGATCTTCGCAGCGCGCCGCCCAAGAGCCTCTTCGTGGGAGGAACCATGGATCTGCGCCGAAATGTCGCTGCTTTGTCTCTTGGTATCGCCGCATGTCTCTCGATCGTCGGTTGCGCTCCCAAGGCCGAACAGGAAGCACAAGTTGCGGTTGATGAAACACCCCTCGCGCAAGGCGAGAAGGCGGTGAAGCGTGAGATGTGGGTTTCCGTACCCTTTTCTCTCGAGAGCGATGCGGAGGCTCGAGTCGGCGTGACACTCACGAGCGGACCTGCAATTGATGTCTACGTCGTGGCTGAAGCAGGACTCAACAGGTGGAAGACGCTGGTCTCGAAAGCTCAGGAGAGCGAGGATCAAACCTTTGAACACTTCTCATCGCTGGGCCTGGAGGGCGTCTCAGACTCATTCACCTCAGATTGGAGCGAGCTGGCGGCGGGGACCTACTACCTGTTGATCGACAACACCTCCGAGTTCGGAACCTCCCCTCCGAGTCCAGGCGGCGACGACATCGCAACCGTCAGCTACAAGGTCGAGACACGGCCGCCGGGCCAGTAGAGCGTTGGCGCTCTGCGCCCGGTCGGCCCTACATCCGGGCAGCCTGGGCCACGCAGTCCTCTACTCCGCACCCGCCACAGTGCTCCGGCGTTCCATGAACACCACGTCGCGCCAGCGGCCGAAGTGCTGGCCGATGCGCTCGCGCCGTCCCACGACACGGAACCCGCACGCCTCGTGCAACGCGATGCTGTTCTCGTTCTCGGGGAAGATGCCGGTCTGCATCGTCCAGATGCCGGCGTCCTCCGATGCCTTCACCATCGCCTCGAGCAGCGCGCGCCCGACGCCGCGACCGCGCGCGGAGGCGGCGACGTAGACGCTCTCCTCGGTGACGCCGGCATAGACCGGCCGCCGCGAGACGGGGGAGAGCGCACACCAGCCGAGCACCGCGCCGTCGGCCGCACGCGCCACGAGCCGTGGCGTTGCCAGGTGCGCGGCGTCCCACTCGGCCCACTCCGGGACTTCGGTCTGGAACGTGGCATTGCCGGTGGCCACGCCTTCCGCGTAAATGGCAAGCACCGCCGCTGCGTCACCGGCAATCATCGGCTCGACCGAGAACCCGGGTCCGCTCATGGCAGGCTGCTCAGCCGGCGAGCGGTGCCGCGAGTTCGGGAGGCAGCTCGCGGTCGCGCGCGGCCACGGCGCACTCGGTCGCGCCCAGCACGGCGTCCTCCACGACCACGCCGCGCAACAGCGACGCGGGCACCATCTCGAAGTAGACGTTCCGCGGCTGCACACCCGCGGGCGCGGCGTCCCAGATCTCCGCCGCGGGCATCTCGGCGATGTCGAGTGCCGGCGTGGCCCCGGGCAGGAGCTTCTTCCGCACCGCGATCGCCCACACCGGCACGCCGTGCTCGCGCGCCGCGAGCGAGGCGGTGTACGAGCCGATCTTGTTCACGATGCCGGAGTCGGTGACGGCGTCGGCGCCAAGCCACACGGCACTCGCCTGCGAGATCAGGAGCGGCAACGCGGCGTCGGCCACGAGCCAAGTCTCGATCTTGAGGTCGGCGAGCGCGCGCGCCGTGTCGCGACCCTCGAGCCGCGGCCGGCTCTCGGCCACGAGCACGCGCGGCTTCCGGCCCTCGTCGGCGAGCACCTTGAGCGCCGCCAGGACGCCCTCGCTCGCCGAGAGCGTCGCGATCCACGGCTGGCGTGCGGTGATGAGCTGCGCGGCCAGCTTGGCGGCGTCGCGCACGGCGCGCACCAGGTCCTCGCGCTCGGCGTCGCAGCCCGCGGCCACATGCGCGCGCAGGTCATGCGCCTTGTCGCCGCGCGCCACCGACGTGTCCGCGATCGCCAGCGCTCGCGCCGCGAGCTGGTGAACGAGCGCCATGCTCGGCTGCGCCGCCTGCGCAGCACGGAGCCACGCCAGAAGTGACGCGCGCATGGCAGGCGAGTCCGCGCTGCGATCGGTCAGGACGAAGCGCTCGAGCTCGTCCAGGAATGCACGCGCCACGCCGCCCGAGCCGGCGCGGCGCTCCGTTTGAAAGCTCTTCGCTTCGCTCATTGCACCGTCTTCGCTTCGCTCATTGCACCATCTTCGCTTCGCTCATCGCACCGTCTTCGCTTCGCTCATCGCGCCGCCTTCCACGGGCCATGCTCACCGGCCGAACAACTGCTGGAGCCAGAGCAGCGTGGTCTGCCGCCCGAGCTCGCCGAACGCCTCGGTGAGCGGGATGTCCTTGGGGCAGGCCTCCACGCAGAGCTGAGCGTTCCCGCAATCCACGAGCCCGCCCTTGCCCATAATCTCCTCCAGCCGCTCGCGCGCGTTCATGCGGCCCGTGGGATGGCTGTTGAACAGGCGCACCTGCGCGATCGGCGCCGGGCCCATGAAGTCGGATTTGTCGTTGTACTGCGGGCACACTTCCATGCAGCAGCCGCACGTCATGCAGCGCGAGAACGCGTAGCTCACCTCCTGCTCGGCGGGCGACAGGCGCGGGCCGGGCCCGAGGTCGTACGAACCGTCGATCGGGATCCACGCCTTGACGCGCTTCAGCGCGTCGAACATCGGCGAGCGGTCCACCTGGAGGTCGCGCACGACCGGGAACTTGGTGAGCGGCTCGAGCGTGACCGGGCCGTCGCCGAGCGAGTCGATCAGTGCCGTGCACGACTGACGCGGCTTGCCGTTCACGAGCATGGTGCAGGAGCCGCACACCTCCTCGAGGCACGACGCCTCCCAGTGCACGGGCGTCGTCGCGTGCCCGTCGCGCGTGACCGGGTGCTTGCGGATCTCCATCAGGCACGAGACCACGTTCATGTTCGCCTGCCACGGCAGCGAGAACTCCTCCCAGCGGGAACGGCTCGTGGGGGAGTCCTGGCGCTTGATGCGCAGTGCGATGGTCTTGCGTGCCATGGCCATGCCTAGTCGTACCGGCGTTCGACCGGCGCGTAAAGCGATACGTCCACCGAGTCGTAGCGGAGGCGCGGGCGTTCGGGCGTGAACGTCGCCACCGTGGTCTTCAACCAGTTCACGTCGTCGCGCTTCGGGAACTCCGGCTTGTAGTGCGCACCGCGGCTCTCGTCGCGGGTGAGCGCGCCGAGCGTCACCACGCGCGCCAAGTGGAGCATGTTCCAGAGCTGGTTCAGGAATGACAACGGCGCGTTCGCCCACGTGCCCTGATCCAGGACTCCCGCCTTGTGCCAGCGCTCGGTGAGTTCGAGCAGCTTGGCATCGGTCTCGCGCAACTTGTTGTTGTCACGAACGATGGTGACGTTCTCCAGCATCACCTTTCCGAGCTCGTCCGCCAAACGGTACGGGTTCTCGGGCCCGTCGCGCTTGCCGAGCTCGGCGAATCGCTCGGTCCACTTCCGCTCCGAAGCCTCGAGCAGAGACGCCGCCGTCTCGCCCGCGGCCTTGGACGCGCCGAGACACGCGAGCACCGCGGGTCCCGCGACCTGGCCGGCATAGACGCACGACAGCAGCGAGTTGGCGCCCAGGCGATTCGCGCCGTGGTATTGGTACTCGCACTCGCCGACCGCGTAGAGCCCCGGCACGTTCGTGGCCTGGTTCCGCGAGCTCGCCAGGTTCAGGAACCCGTCGCTCGTGCGCTCGTAGTCCACCCACAACCCGCCCATCGAGTAGTGCACCGCCGGGTAAATCTTCATCGGCGTCGTCGTCGGGTCGTCGCCCGTGAACTTCTCGTAGATCTCGAGGATGCCCTCGAGCTTCCGCTTCAACGTCTCGCGTGGCACGTGCGTCAGGTCCAGGTACACGGCCATGTCGCCGCCCACGCCGAGTCCCAGGTCGACGCAGACGTGATGGATCTCGCGGCTCGCGACGTCGCGCGGCACGAGATTCTTGTACTTGGGGTACTTCTCCTCGAGGAAGTACCAACGCTCGCCGTCGGGGATCGACGCCGGCGCGCGATCGTCGCCGGCTCGCTTCGGCACCCACACGCGGCCACCTTCGCCACGCGCGGACTCGCTCATCAAGCGGAGCTTGTCCATGCCGGGGATCGCGGTGGGGTGGATCTGGATGAACTCGCCGTTGCCGTAGTCGGCGCCGTCCATGTACGCGGCAGCCGCGGCCGAGCCCGAGTTGATGATGGAGTTGGTGCTGCGTCCGAACATGAGCCCGGGTCCGCCGGTGGCCATGACCACCGCCGCGACGCCGAACGCGCACGGCTTCATGCTGCGGAGGTCCAACGCGGTCAAGCCCACGCAGCGCCCGTTATCGTCGCGCACGAGTCCGACGAACTCCCAGCCCTCGTACTTCTTCACCACGCCCGCCGCCTCGTGCCGACGCACCTGCTCGTCGAGTGCATAGAGCAGCTGCTGCCCCGTCGTGGCGCCGGCGAACGCCGTGCGATGGTGGAGCGTCCCGCCGAAGCGGCGGAAGTCGAGCAGCCCCTCGGGCGTGCGGTTGAACGTGACGCCCATGCGGTCGAACAGGTGGATGACGCCGGGTGCTGCGTAGCACATGCCTTTCACCGGCGGCTGGTGCGCGAGGAAGTCGCCGCCGCGGCAGGTGTCGGCGAAGTGGATCTCGGGCGAATCGTTCTCGCCCTTCACGTTCACCGCGCCGTTGATGCCACCCTGCGCGCACACCGAGTTCGAGCGCTTGACCGGCACGATCGAGAACAAGTCCACGGCGACGCCGGCCTCGGCCAGCTTGATCGTAGTCATGAGGCCGGCGAGCCCGCCACCCACCACGGCCACGCGCGGAGCGGCCATCAGCGCGAAGCTCCAGAGAGCACGACCGTGCCGTGCTCCTGCGCGTGTGGCTTCTGCAGGAAGTCGAGCCGCAGGCCACGGAACCCGAGCAGCGCGGCCAGTCCCAGCGCGGACAGCGCCAGGAACACGAGCAGTCCCAGGCGAGCCGCCGCGTTCTGCGCGCCGCGGCCGGTGGCGATGCCCCAGTGGATGGCGAAGCCGAACAGCCCGTTGCCGAAGTGGTAGCAGGCCGCGAGTGTTCCGAGCACGTAGAACGCCATCACCGCGGGGTTCGCCAGGTGCTCGTTCACGTACTGGTACGGGCTCGACGACGTCAGGTAGCCGCCGGCGAAGCGCAGCGCCCACGTGTGATAGAGCAGGTAGAACACGAGCAGGATTCCGCTCGCGCGCTGCAGCAGGTACTGCCAGTTGCGCGCGTAGCCGTGCTTGCCGACGTTCGCCTGCGCCGTGGTGGCGATCAGGATGCCCAGCACCATGTGGAACAGGATGGGCAACCAGATCCCGAACGCCTCGATCAGCACCACGAACGGCAGCCGCGCCAGGTCGGCGGCGGCCTGGTCGAACGCCTCGGGACCCTGGAGGGCACGCGCGTTCGTGAACAGGTGCTCGAGCAGGAACAGGCCCACCGGGACGACGCCGGTGAGCGAGTGCAGCCGCTTGAGCGTGAAGTAGGTGCGGTCGGAGACCTTCATCAGACCCACTCCGTGGGTGGCCGGACGCAGTACGGGGTCAAGCTAGCAGAGTCGCCGGGGGGCGCGCGAACGTCGCGCGGCAGTCGCACTCTCGACGCGCCGCGCGGCCTTGTTCCATCCGCGCCCGGTCCCGTCACGCGGGCCCGCAGCTGGGCTATCAGCCCTCGACCGCGTCCATGATGCTCGCAGCCGTCACCTCGTAGGCCACGATCGAGGCAATGTTGACGCGTTCGACGTCGTTGAGCATCGCGTCCGAGTAGTTCACGTCGGGTCGGTAGCCCGGACGGCTCGCGACGAAGTCCTGCATCCACCTCCGACGGAACACGCGGCCGTGACGTGCGTAGATCTCGAGCCTCAGCCGACGCGTGTCCTCGACGAACATGCTCTCGAGCAGCGAGACGTCCAACGGCCGCGAGTGGAGGGCATCCCGAAGTGCGCGCTCGGCCGCTGCGATGGTCGCGACGTTTCGCTGATCCATCTCGATCAGCCGCGGCTCGACGCCGTCGCGGCGTACGTACCAGGGGCGGTCCGCGAAGTGGACCGCCAACCAGCCGGTGTTGAACGCCATACCGCGTCGCGCATAGATCTCGTTCCGGAGGATGCGAAGCGTCGTGAAGCTGGCGCCACGGAGCTGGTCCTCGGTCACCGGGCGCTCCTCGTAGAGGTCCATGTCGCAGGGAGCGATTCCCGCCCCGCCCTGAGGTTGCTCGAGTGAGTCGAGGAGCGCGATGTTCTGTCGTTCGATGATGTTCAGCTGTCCCGGGTCGTAGCGGTCGTCCGCTCGATACCAGTAGCGTTCGTCGAAGTAGTGCTGTAGCCACGGCACGCCGTCGAAACTCCGGCCGTGCACGGCTTCCACCTCCGCTCGCAGGACGATCCACTCGGCGTTGGAGTGAGTGCCGAGCGTCTCGACGGTCATCCGCCGGTCCTGCCACCAGCGCAGGTCACCCGGCTCGATCCACTCGTGCTTCAGTGCCTCCGCCTCGCGGATCAGGTCCAGGGTCTCGCGCTCGATGTCGTTGAGCGAGGCGTTTCGGAAAGCAGGGTCGGGGCGATACCAGGGCTGACCTTCAAGCCAGATCTGGATGCCATCGTTCCGGAACACCCGTCCATGACGGCCGAACACGATGCCGCGCAGCCGAGCCAGCTCATCGAGCTCGAGGAGTCGCAAGTCCTCGGCGCCAAGCCGCTGGCTCGCGAAATCGGTCGTCTGGAGCGAGTCGAACAGAACGCTGGGGCGTTCCGCGCGCGCCGGACCTCCGGTGAGCACCGCAAACGCGGAGAGCAGTGCGACCAGGCGCCGTTTCGACATGGAGCATTCACCTCCGTTCGTACGGGTCCGATCCCACGCGCCATGGGCCGGGTGGTTGTCCTGGCTCGCGGGACGTTCTCCAAGCCGGTGAACCGCACGAACCGCGCCACGTCGCCGCGCACTCGCTTCCCCTGGAAACCCACGAAGTTTTCGTGGGAGCTGGGAGAAAGAGGCCGGCGAGCGTGTCTCGGACTCCTCGCCCCGTGTCCCGCTGGACACGCGCGCCGACGACGTACGGATTTTTGAGAACCACGTGCAGGACTCCCTGTGACCGTCTCTCCCGCAATGATTTGCGGCTTTCGTGCAGCTGGCGCCGCGTACGCGCGCCGTGCTACCGTGACGCGCCATCCGGCAGGTGGAGGCGCCCTGGGAACGGCGCCTCCCGGGCGCTCGCGCGCCGCCGGCCCTCGCGGTGGTTCGATCCCACCGCGGTCCCGCTGCCCCACGGAGAAACACCCCACTCCATGACGGTCCCGGTTCGGGAACTCATCGAGCATCAGCTGCTGCCGCGCGTCTCCAAGCCCAATCGCTATCTGGGGCACGCGATGGGCGAGCCGGCCAAGTCGCTCGACGCCGCCGAAGTGCGCGTGATGATCGCGTTCCCCGACGCCTACGAAATCGGGCTCTCCAACCTCGGCATCCGCATCCTGCACCATGTGCTGAACGCCCGCGCCGACACGGCGTGCGAATTCGCGTTCGCGCCGTGGCCGGACGCCGAGGCTGAGATGCGCCGGCTCGGGATCCCGCTGTTCTCGCAGGATTCGCACGCGGCCGCGTCGCGCTTCGACCTGATCGGGTTCTCGCTCCAATACGAGCTCCAGTACACGAACGTGCTCATGATGCTCGAGCTTGCGGGGCTGCCCTTGAAGAGCGTGGCGCGCGACGCGAGCCATCCGCTGGTCATCGCCGGTGGCGCGCAGGCGTTCAGCCCCGAGCCGATGGCCGAGTTCATCGACGCGTTCGTGATCGGCGACGGCGAAGAGGTGATCCATCGCGTCGTGGACCTGGTGAAGCAGGGTAAGCGCGAACGCTGGTCGCGCCCGGCATTGCTGCGAAAGCTCGCGCACCTGCCGGGCACGTACGTGCCGTCGGGCTACGCCACGGAGACCACGGCAGAGGGCTGGCAGGTGCCGCGCGCGCGCCCCGGGTTCCCCGAGCGCGTGTGGTCGGCGTACGTGAAGGAGTTGAAGGCCGACTACTACCCGCCCATGCCGCTCGTGCCCGTGGGCGAGATCACGCACGACCGGCTATCGGTGGAAGTGATGCGCGGCTGCACGCGCGGCTGCCGCTTCTGCCAGGCGGGCATGATCAACCGGCCGGTGCGCGAGAAGCCGGCGCAGCAGGTGGTGGCCGAGGTGCTGCGCGGCCTCCAGGGCACCGGCCTGGAAGAGGTCTCGCTCATCTCGCTCTCCACCACCGACCACACGCAGATCGTGGAGCAGGTGAACACGCTGGCCGATCTCCTGTGCCCGTCGCGCGTGCAGCTGTCGCTGCCCTCGACGCGGCCGGACAACGTTCCCGTGGACGTGGCGCGCCGCATCGCGGCTCAGAAGAAGGGGACCATCACGCTGGCGCCCGAGGCGGGCAGCCAGCGCATGCGCGACGTCATCAACAAGAACCACACCGAGGCCGAGCTGCTCGCCTCCGTGGCCACCGCGGCGCGCGAGGGCTACACCGGCGCCAAGCTCTACTTCATGTGCGGCCTCCCGACCGAGACCGACGACGACCTACGCGCCATCCTGTCGCTGGGTCACAAGGCGTGGCAGGCCGCGCGCGACGCGGGGCACTCGTCGTTCCGCGTCACGGTGAGCGTGTCGCCGCACGTGCCCAAGCCGCACACGCCGTTCGCGTGGGCGGCGCAGGTGGACACGCCCGAACTCAACCGCCGGTTGGGCGTCTTGCGCGAGGCGGTCAAGGGCAAGCCCATCACGCTCAAGTACCGCGACGCCGAGACCAGCCTGCTCGAGGGGGTGTTCACGCGCGGCGACCGCCGGCTCGGCGCCGTGATCGAGTCGGCCTACCGGCGCGGCTGCCGCTTCGACGCATGGAGCGAGCACCTGCGCTTCGCCACCTGGCTCGACGTGTTCGCCTCGCAGGGGATCGATCCCGAGCGCTACCTGATCGAACGCGACCTCGAGGGCGAGCAGCCTTGGGACGTCGTCCAGTCGCCCGTCACCAAGAAGTTCCTCGTGCGCGACAAGCGCCGCGCCGACCAGGCCGCCATCCTCGACGACTGCCGTCTCGAGGACGTGTGCTTCGCCTGCGGTGTCGTGGATTGCAACCAGCGGCCATGGGTCAAGCAGCCGCATCCCAAACTGGACCTCGAACAGGTCCTTGCCACGCTTCCGGCGCCAGCGTTCGGCCGTCGTGCCCGTGCCACGGGCAGGAACGGCGCGTCCGCGACCGCGGGCGGCGTGGCCACGAGCACGCGTTTCCGTCTGGAGTTCGAGAAGGGCGCCGCGATGCGCTTCCTCTCGCACCTGGACCTCATGCGCGGTTGGGAGCGGGCTCTCCGCCGCTCCGGACTGCCGCTCGCTTTCACCCAGGGGCACCACCCGCACATCAAGATGTCGTTCGGGCCGCCATTGCCGCTGGGATTTCGTTCACGGGCTGAAGTGTTCGATCTGGAGCTGTCGCGGCCGCCGGGCATGGACCTCGCCGAGAGGTTGAACGCCGTGCTGCCGACCGGGCTCCGAGTGACCGGCTTCCAGCCCATCCTCTACAAGACTCCCTCGCTCATGAGTCAGCTGGAGGGCGCGAGCTACCGGGTGCGGTTCCCGGTCAGCTACCTCGCCGAAGCCGGGATCGTTCCCGGCCAGCTGCACTCGCAACTGCTCGAACGCGCCGCGAGCCTGCTGGCTCGCGATGTGGTCATCGTGCGGCGAAAGAGCGAGGACAGGACACGCGAATTCGACGCACGACCTTCGATCGCGGCGATGCACGCCAGCCTCGAGGAGGCTCCGGCGGTGCTGGACCTGCACCTGCGCTTCACCCTGCGCTCGTCAGCCCGGCCCGACGACATCCTCGGACTGCTGGTCCCCGAGGCCGACCCCCGCACCGTGGACGTGGAACGCACGGCGCTGTGGGCGGAGCGGGGAGGGGAGCGGCTGCAGCCGCTCCGCCTGCTGGCCGCGCACTAGTCGGCAGCGACTCGCGCGTCCGGGAAGGACGCACGTGAAGCAGCGCATCATCATCAACGCGGACTCCTACGAGACCCGCGTCGCGATCCTCGAGAACGACGAGCTCGCCGAGTTGTTCGTGGAGCGCGCGGAGCAGCGCCGCACCGTGGGTGACGTGTACAAGGCGCGGGTGAACGCCGTGCTGCCCGGCATGCAGTCCGCGTTCGTAGACATGGGGCTGCCGAAGACCGGGTTCCTGCACGCGTCGGACCTAGCCGAGTCGCTGTCGGCCCTCGAGGACCTGTCCGACGCCGACGAGTCCACTGGCGACCACAAGCGCCGCCGCCGCGCCCCGGTGCCGAAGATCGAGGACCACTTGAAGAAGGGCCAGGAGATCCTGGTCCAGATCACCAAGGAGTCCATCGGTACCAAGGGCCCGCGCGTGACCCAGCAGATCAGCCTGCCGGGCCGCTTCTGCGTGCTGATGCCGGGGGTGGATCACATCGGCGTGTCGCGCCGCATCGAGGAGCGGTCCGAGCGCCAGCGCATCAAGGCCATCATCTCGGACTTGAAGCCTAAGAACGTCGGCGTCATCGCGCGCACCGTGGGCGAGGGGAAGGGCGACGCCGAGTACGCCGCCGACATCAAGCACCTGGCGCGCCTGTGGGCGCGGATCGAGAAGAAGGCGACGGGCGCGCGCGCGCCGGCGCTCGTGCACCGCGAGCTCGAGATGGCCGCAAGCCTGATTCGCGACCTGTTCACGGAGGACGTCGTGGAAGTGTTCATCGACGACGCCGACTCGTACGCGGACATCGAGCAGTACCTGAAGGCCGTGAGCCCCGAGCTGGCCGACCGCGTCAAGCACTACAAAGGGAAAGATCCCATCTTCGACGCGTTCGACATCGAGCCGCAGATCGAGAAGACGTTCGAGCGCAAAGTGGGCCTGAAGAAGGGCGGCTACATCTGCATCGATCACGCCGAGGCGCTGACCACCGTGGACGTGAACACCGGCCGGTTCACCGGCAAGAAGAACCAGGAAGAGACCATCTTCCGCACCAACATGGAGGCCGCGGTCGAGGTGCCGCGCCAGCTGCGGCTGCGCGACATCGGCGGCATCATAGTCGTGGACTTCATCGACATGGAGTCCGAGTCCAATAAGCGCGCCGTCTTGGACACGCTACGCGGCGAGCTGCGCAAGGACCGGGCGCGCACGAAGGCGTTTGCGGTGTCCGACCTCGGCCTCGTGGAGATGACCCGGCAGCGGGAACGCTCGTCGCTGCTCCACTACTACACCGAGGACTGTCCGACCTGCGGCGGCCTCGGAAAGGTGCCGAGCAACGAGACGATGCTCGTGAAGCTCGAGCGCGCGCTGCGCCGCACCGCCGCGCTCGGCGGCATCCGGCGCGTCACCGTGAAGATCGCACCCGAACTGGCGCTCTACTTCGTGGAGACCGAGGCGCGCCGCTTCGCCGAGCTGGAGAAGCGCTTCCGCATCCAGGTGGACCTGAAGGACGACCCCCAGTTGAAGCGTGGCGAGATGCGCATCTTCAACGACAAGAAACAGGACCTGACGAAGCAGGTCGTAGGAGCAGTACCCGGAACGTGAGC
>JAHFBX010000315.1 GCA_023249815.1 Candidatus Eiseniibacteriota bacterium | reverse complement strand
GCGCGCGCAGCCTCGGCGCGATCGAAGAACACGGGCGTGGGTTCGAACTGGTACGCCACGAACACGAGCACGCCGAGCAATAGGATGCCGAACTGCATGGGCACTTTAAGCAGGCCGTTGAACAACAGCCCCAGCTTGCTCTCGCGCGACGAGCCGGCCGTGAGGATACGGCCCACCTGCGACTGGTCGGTGCCGAAGTAGGAGAGCTGGAGGAAGAACCCGCCGAGCAGTCCCGCCCAGACGTTGTAGCGGCTGGCGGGATCGAACGACGTGTCGAACGCCTGCATCTTCCCCGCCGAACCGGCCACGGCGAGCGCGTCCCCGAGCCCTATTCCACCCGGCAGCGAGCGGAGCACCAGCACGAACGCCAGCGCCATGGTGCCGATGATGATGCAGAACTGGAGCGCGTGGGCGTGCGCCACGGCCTTGGAGCCGCCGAGCACGATCGTGCCCACGACGAGTGCCCCGAGAAGCATGCACGTGGTGCCCACGTCCCAGCCCAGGATCACGGCGAGCACGAGCGCGGGCGCATAGAGCGTGATGCCTGCGGCGAGCCCGCGCTGCACCAGGAACAGCGCGGCCGCGAGCGTGCGTGTCTTGCCGTCGAAGCGGCGCTCGAGGAACTCGTACGCCGTGCTCACGCGCAGCCGCTGGTAGAGCGGCACCAGCGTGGCGCACAGCACCACCATCGCGATCGGCAATCCAAAGTAGAACTGGACGAACGACAGCCCCGCCACGTAGCCCTGCCCCGGCGTGGCCATGAACGTCACGGCGCTCGCCTGCGTCGCCATGACCGAGAGCGCCACCATCGGCCACGGCATGCTGCGGCCGGCGACCAGGAACCCGGACAGGTCGCGCGTCGCCCGCGCGCGCCACAGCCCGTAGGCCACGAACGCCGCGAGCGTCGTCACCAGTACGGCCGCGTCGGCCGGACGGATCACCGGTAGTGCTCCGACAGCCACCACAGGAACAGCAGATCCGCCCCGAGCGCCACGAGGACCAGCGTGTAGAGCCGCGCCCAGGACTTGAGCGGCGGGCGTTCGGTTCCGCCGCTCACGGGGACGGCGGGCGAGGCGGCGCGCTCACCAGGTTCGCGAGCAGCCGCCACGCGCCCGGCACGCCGGCCGGCACCTGCCGGAACAGCGCGTAGCCGCAGTAGATGAACGAGCCGCCGCCATGGCGCGCGTAGAGAAGCCCGCCATCCCGCGAGGGCTCGCCGGGATCATGGCTCCCGAGCAGCGCGTCGTAACCTTGATCCCAGGTGTTCGCGAAGTAGAGCCCGCGTTCCTGCACCCACCCCTTCCAGTCCGAGGGACCGAGCGCATTCGGTGTGGTGAGCAACGGGTGGCCGGGCTTGAGCAATGTCACCGGCGCCTCTTCCACCGTGACGCGCTCGCGACCCAGTCGCATGGGCAGCGGCCCCAGGTAGTCCACCGGGCCGTCCGACGTGGTGACGTACTGCACCACCAGCGTGCCGCCCTTGACCACCCAGTCCAGGAGCCGCGGCTCCAGCATGCGCAGCCGTGGCCGCGTGTTGTACGCGCGCACGCCCGCCACGATGGCGTCGTAGCGCGACAGGTCCGCGTTGGCGACATCGTCGTCCGAAAGGTACGTCACCGAGCAGCCCATCTGCCGGAGCGCGTCGCCCACCTGGTCGCCAGAGCCCGCGAGATAGCCGATGCGTGCGGCCTTCACTGCGAGTTCGGCCTTCACGAGCTTCAGCTCCGCCGGCGGGAACAGTGTCTGCACCGGGATGTGCTCGTAGTCGATCCGCTGGGCGCCCAGCGACCACTCGCGCCCGCCCACATCGATCACGGCGCGCGCAGTGCCGCCGTCGCGGCCCGGCGTGACGTGGAAGTCCACCGCGCGCTCGGCGCGCTCGCGATCGAGCGTCACGGGCACGCTCGCGGGCGCGACGCTCCAGCCGCTCGGCACCTCCAGCTTCAGCGTGCCCTCCACCCGGGCGCGCTGGCCGCGCACTGTGACGCGCACGGCGTGCGCGCCGCCGTTGAACAGCTGGAATGGCTGCTCGAACGCGAGCGTCGCGGGCGGCGACACCTCGAGGAGTCTCCAGCGCTCGCCCTGCACGGCGTCGGTCCAGCGGTAGGCGACCGGTAACTCGAACGTCACCGGCTCGCCGCCGAAGTCGAGCGTGAACCGCGCGCTCAACGCCGGGCGGTTCTCGGGCTGGCCCAGGTCGGCACGATCGGCGACGCGCGCGAGCCCGCGACTCGAAGGCACCTGCAACCAGTACGGCTGCGTCACCGCGGTGGCCTCGCCAAGCGTGAAGCGCAGCGTGTCGGCCATCGTCTGGTTGGGTTCGAACGGCCGGTTCCCACCGCGCTCGTTGCCGCCGACGTCCACCGACACGAGCTTCATGGTGGCGGGTGTGCGCATCAGCGCGGCCGTGGCGATGACCACGCCCTCGCCGGGCGTGACGGTGGGACGCGTCGAGACCGCCTCGAGCCAGAGCCCCGCGCACGACGCCAGCACGCGCTCCAGCTCGAGCCGCTTGCGCGTCACGAGCGGGTCGTCCTGCAACTTTCGCATCGCGGCGTGCGCGCGCGAGAGCAGTGGCAGGATGGCCTCCTGGTGGCGCGCGTCGAACGCGCGCTCCGCTTGCGCCAGCAGCGCGCCCACGGCTTCGCCCCCCTTGAAGCGCTTCCACGTCAGGTCCACGCCCTCGAACGGATCGCGCCGCGCTGGCGCGCCGTCGCGCAGGGCGAGGTATTGCGGCAGCGAGCCGCGCCGTTCGGGTGCGCCGAAGCCCTGGCTCTTGTGGTTGCTGCGCGACTGCCCCGCCAGCTCGCTCATCGAGCGTCCGAGCCTCGGCTCGTAGGCGCCGACGTCCACCAGGAGCCATGACGAGTCCACCTGCACGCGGCCGAACGAGAACGCGTTCCAGAACAGGCGCTTCGCTTGCCACGTCGGCGCGGCATCGAGCTGGTCCGCGAACCGCGCCGGGTCGGCGGCCGCCGTGAACGCCTCCCCGGCGAGGATGGAGGACGCCGCGTGATGTCCGTGACCCGCGGTCGAGTCCGGTGGGAAGCGCGCGATCACGATGTCTGGGCGAAACCGTCGTATGGCCCATACCACGTCGGCGAGCACGGAGTCGTGGCCCCAGAACTCGAGCGTCTCGTCGGAGCGCTTGGAGAAGCCAAAGTCGAGCGCGCGCGTGAACAGCTGCTCGGCGCCGTCCATGCGGCGCGCGGCGAGCAACTCTTGCGTGCGGATGACGCCGAGGGCGGGCCCGAGCTCGGGCCCGATCAGGTTCTGGCCGCCGTCCCCTCGCGTCATGGACAAGTACGCGGTGCGCACCCCCTTCACGTTCGTGAGCCACGACAGGAGGGCGGTGTTCTCGTCGTCGGGGTGCGCCGCCACGAACAGGGCACTCCCCACGGTCTGGAGCCGGTGAAGCGCGTGCGCCAGCTCGCCACCGTCCATCGGCTCGGTCGGCCTCGGGTGGGCGCCGGCTGGCTGGTCGGCGAACAGCAGCGCCAGTGCGAGGCCGAGCGCGATCGTGTGGTGACGGAACAGCGCCGGGTCGCGGGGCGGAGGGGCTGGCCGCATGGGATCAGGGTCCTCGTGGGGTCTGCTTGGGGTCCGCGGGGTGGGCTCTGACGGGTTCCGGAGCCGCCTGCGGCCAGGCGCGCAGGGGGCACGGCACCTTAGCACGCTCCGCACGCTTCGGGACCCGCACTCCCCACTCAAGTCCCCGCGTTCGTGGGCCGATGCTTGCAGGGAATCCACAAGCGTGGGGGGCACCCCGCGTCCACCGGTGGCCAAGACGGCCACCGCCAGAGGAGCTCGACCATGTCCGATGGCTCGGTCATCAAGCTTCGGCTCTCCCTGATGGGACGACCCGTGCGCAACTATTCGTTCGAGAA
>JAHFBX010000314.1:0-2500 GCA_023249815.1 Candidatus Eiseniibacteriota bacterium | reverse complement strand
GAACGTCGCGAGGACCCGATCGGCGAGGTGCGCCGCGGCCACGCGCTTGTCGTGGTCCTGCGCGAGCGGCCCGCGGACCGGGTCGAGCCACAGCCGGTGCCCGCCGAGCGGCACGGACCTCGCGAGCGAAGAGCGCGTCTCCGGCGCGATACCCTTCTTGGGCGGGTCCACGTCCACGCCCAGCAAGAACGACGACAACGCGATCGCCACGCACGCGACGCGATGCCACGCGAGCGTTGCCCAGCGCGCCGAGAGCAGCACCACGAACGGCAGGATGGGAAGCAGGTAGCCCTCGTCGTGCGGGAGCCGCACGTAGAGGAGCAGCTCGGCCGCGATGGCCACGAGGGCGGCGGGCACCACGCCGCGCGGCAATTCGCCCGCGGCCCGCTCGCCGGGCCGGCGCGCGAGCGCCATCACGAACGCGAGCCCGAGCGCCACGCTGCCCGCGACGCCCCAGAGCAGCGCCGTGGCCTGCCCCAGCACGAGCGCGGGCGGGAACGGCAGCCGGTCCAGGTGCAGGAACCCCGTCACGAAGTCGAGCGGTGAGCTGCTGGTGCCGAGCGGGTCCACGAAACGCAGGAAGCCCCAGCCGTATCGCGCCCATGCCGGGAAGTAGCAGGCCGCGGCCACGAGTCCCGCGAGCGTGAGCGCGAACCCGCGCGAGGTACCGCGCGGCACGGTCGGCGGCAGGACCGGGAGCAGCAGCACGGCCGGGACCAGCACCAGCGACGTGAGACGTGTGCCGATCGCGAGCCCCAGCCAGACGCCCGTCCACGCCGGGCGCCCCGCGAGCCGGGCGTTGCACGCCGCCAGCACGAACGCGATCGCGAGCGTGTAGTCCATGGCGGAGACGCTCGCCACGCTCATGGCGGGCGCGAACGCGAACGCGAGTGCGGCGAGCGCCACGTCGCGCACGCCGAGCCGGCGCAGGAGCCGCGCGAAGAGCCATACCGCCGCGGCGCCCGCCAGCGCACTCACCGCGTTCATGGCCTCGGGTCCGCCGCCGGCCCGCGCGACGAGCGAGCAGAGCCACTCCTGCACGGGATAACCAGGGAAGCGGGACGTCGTGTAGCGCCCGCTCGCGGCCAGCTCGCGCGCGGCGTTCACGAGGAACCAGGCGTCGTTGTCGTTGCCCGCGCCGGGTGAGAGAAACGGGAGTCGTGACACGAACACCAGGGCGGCGAGCGCCAGGTCGAGGGCGTCGGCACGTGACATGGAGCGCATGAGCGGCGCAGTCTACTATGCTGCCACGCGATCGGTCGCGCACCAACACACACCGACTGAGCCCCAAGCCACTGGAGCCTCCCTTGCGCAGCTCTCAGGATCTCGGCCTCGCGGCCGCGTCGCCCGCGCCGCAGTCGCTCTCGCGCCTCGCTCAGGGTTTGATCGGTTCGGAGGTGCTGCGCATCGCCGCCGAGGTGCGCGCCGCGATCGCTGCCGGACGCGACGTGTGCAACTTCACCGTCGGTGACTTCGACCCGCGCGAGTTCCCGCTTCCCGACAAGCTCCGCGAGGGCATCAAGGCCGCGCTGGACGCCGGCCACACGAACTACCCGCCGGCGAACGGCGTGCCCGAGCTGCGGAAAGCCGTGGTGGAGTTCCAGCGTCGCGAGATGGGGCTCGACTACCCGCTCGAGTCCGTGGTCGTGGCAGGTGGCGCTCGGCCGCTCATCTACGCGACGTACCGCACGCTCGTGGACCCCGGCGACGTGGTGGCGTTCCCGGTGCCGTCGTGGAACAACAACCACTACATCTACTTGACGGGCGGGCGACCCGTGCCGCTCGCGGTCACGCGCGAGCACCGGTTCCACCCCACGGCTGAGCAGATCGCGACCGTGCTTCCAGAGGTCCGGTTACTGGCGCTCAGTTCGCCGCTGAATCCCACCGGCACGGCGATGGAGCCCGAGTCCCTGGCGGCGATCAGCAGGATGGTGGTAGACGAGAATCGCCGCCGCCAAGGCTCCGGCCGGCGGCCGGTGTTCCTCATGTTCGACCAGGTCTACTGGGCCACGTCGTTTGAGTCCGGGCCGCCGCTCTCGCCCCCGGCGCTCGTGCCCGAGGTGGCGCCGTACACCGTGCTGATCGACGCCATCTCCAAGTCGCTCGCCGCGACCGGACTGCGCGTGGGCTGGTCGCTCGCGCACCCAGCGGTCACGTCGCGCATGTCGGACTTCTTAGGCCACGTCGGGGCTTGGGCGCCGCGCCCCGAGCAGATCGCCACCGCGGCGTTCGTCGTGGACGAGGCCGCGTTTCGCGAGTTCCGCGCGCAGATGGTGGAGCGCCTGGGGCTAAGGCTGCGCGTGCTCCACCAGGGCTTCGAGCGCATGCGACTCGCGGGCCTGCCGGTGGAAGCCGTTGAGCCGGCCGGTACGCTCTACCTGTCGGTGCGCTTCGCGCTCGGGGGTTCCGTCCCGGGCCGCCGGCTCGCGACGAACGAGGACGTGCGCCGCATGCTGCTCGACGAAGCCGGCGTCGCGGCCGTGCCGTTCCAGGCGTTCGG
>JAHFBX010000047.1:2960-12311 GCA_023249815.1 Candidatus Eiseniibacteriota bacterium | reverse complement strand
AGCGCGAGCTGGAGCCAGCGCGAGCCCTTCTCGATCCAGAACCAGCCAATCTCCGCGCGTCCCGCCGCGGTGGCGATACGGATCGCGCACGTCTTCGGGTCCAGGCCCTCCAGCACCTCCAGCGTCGTGCCCGCGAAGCACTGCGCCATGCGGATCTCCAGCTGCGAGAGCCCGGCATTCAGGATCGGCTGCAGCGCGGTCGTGAATGCCAGGGGCGTGTAGGTCTCGGCGGCGGCAAGCGGGAAGGGTCGCGTGAGCGAGAGCGAGCCGTTGCCAGTGCCGTGATCGGTCGTGATGACCCAGAGCGCGGAGAGCTTGTTTGCGTTCGTGCACGCCTGGACGCTGGCCGCGACCGTGGCGAGATGCGCGTTGATGCCGGCGGCCGTCGCCGGCTTCACCTCCGCGGTGATCCGGCCGTCTCGTGCGACGCCGTCGTAATAGAAGACCTTGATGTTCGCGTCACACACGCCCTGCGCCTTCAGGAACTTGTACGCGTGGACCAGGTCTTCCCAGTAGCCTTCCCAGTTCATCTTCGGATCGATCCCGCCGGAGATCAGCACGCCGAAGCGGCAGTTGTCGCAGGGCGGTGGGGCCGGGGGCGCCGGTGGCGGGGCGGGCGGGCCGGCGATGCCGGGCGCGAGCACCGAGTACGACGACATGGAAAACGTCAGATTCTGCTCGGGCCGCGTGGAGGTGTCCTCTCCGAGCACGCCCAACGCCACGATGGTCGCGCCGAATGCCCCGCCGGGGACCGCACCCGAGATCGACACCAGCTGCGAGTCCGGCAGCTCCCGCGACTGCATGAGGCGGGCGTAATCGTGCACGAGCATCCGGCGCTCCGACTCGCTGGTCTGCGCGACGAGCTGGATCACGTGTCCGAGCAGCGCAGCGCGGCTCGCATACGCCTCCGGGATCGTGAAGTAGGGCGCCGCCACGAGGAATCCGCCCGCGAGCGTCGCGGTGACCGGACCGGGATGGGCAACCTCGACGTCCCACGCGCCAAGCGCTTTGTCGGTGAGATCGAACTGGACGCTGATCGCGGTGTCCGGCATCACGATGACGCTCGTGCCGAGGATGTCGGGCTGGCCGGAGCGCACGAGCCGAGCGGTGGCGCCGGGCTGGATGCCGGCGCCGCGGATGGTCGCGGTCACCGGGCCCGTGTCGGGTCCGGAGGCGGGCGTGATGCTGCCGAGCGAGAGCGGCGGCGCGATCGGACCCTGCCACTGCGCGACGTTGTTGTTCGCCGGATTCGACATCAGGACGTCGTCCACGACGTCCTGCTCGAGCTTCACAGACGCGAGCGAGAGCTGGACGTCGTCCCCGCAGCCGGTGCACGACGGCGTCCCGACCGTGCGCTGGTGATTGATGACGACGTGGAACAGATCATACGCCGTGCCCGCGGTGAGAATCGACGCGGGCCCGCCGTGGTGTCCCGCGAACATGGTGAGGATGGCGCGGTTCGGCGAGCCTGCCGGGTAGGTCATGCCCCCGTTGATCACAGCATCGCCTTCGCCCCAGATCGCGTTGCAGGAGGCGGAAGCGGGCAGGATCCCGATGCCCGTCCGCCCGCAGCTGGCCAGCCACCAGGAGGGCAGCGTGGTGCCCGGTGCGCTCATGATCTCGATCGTCGCTTCTATGCCGCGCAGCGCGGTGATGTTCTGCGGCGCGACCATCGAAGCCACGAGCAGGTTCGAGCCGGTGTTCGTATTGCAGGCGAACGTCGCGAGCGAGCTGCCGCTCGCGCCGCAATCGTTCCATGCCAGGTCGAGGCCACCGCCCTGGTTGGGCACCGGCACCTTCCCGCCGTCGATGCCGTCGCAGCGCGCGACGCCGCCCGTGGCGCCCGCTTGGCCATAACGCACGAGCCACTGCGACAAGTCGCCCGGGCCGATCGAGCCGTCGTGATCGAGATCCGAGCGCGCGGCATAGCTGATGCCGCCGAAGTCGGTCAACCACTGCACGAGGTCGCCGAGATCGAGTCCGTAGAGGCCGTTCTCGTCGGCTGCTGTCACCGTGATGTTCGCGAGCAACGTGTGCGCCGGCCCGGCGAATACCTGACCCGCGCCCATGAGGCTGGCCGGGCCGCCCGCAGCCGCCGAGCCGAGGACGTAGAACGTGACGGCTCCGTTCACATCGGTGATGCCCGAGACGGTGGGCGGGCTGCACTCCACGGTCATCCCCGTGGCCGGCTGGAGCGATGCGATGACCAGGTCGGTGCACGCGGTGAAGTCGATCGTCACCTGCACGCCGGCGAGCGGCGCGTTGCAGCCGTCGCGCACGACCACCAGGAAGGCGCCCTGCGACTCGGGCGCGCCTCCGCGCAGTGCGACGAGATCGAGGAACGACGGGACGGTGCTGTTGAGCGCGCAGGGCTGGCCGCAGGGCGGACACTGGGCGAGCGCGTCGGAGGCGAGCGAGAGTGCAGCGACGAAAAGGCAGCGAAGAACTGCCAGGCGGGCGCGGGCCATCGAGACACCTCCTGAGCAGAGCGTGGTGGGGGATGGCGTGCGCGGAGTATACGCCCGCGTTCGAGCCGCGCACTGAATTGTTTCGCCTGAATCGGCGAAGTCCTTGAAGGACGTGAGACCTGCCTTTGTCTCTGAGGTTGTCGAAGTACCGCAGCTCATGGACAACGAGGTCTGACGAGGGTTCAGCCGTTGCAGCTGCGTCGTACCACACGGAAGTCGCTGACGCGGCTCGATCGGAAGTCCCGGGATGCCGACCTGCGGGTCCGCTGCCGGCTGTTGCTCAAGGTTCACGCGGGCCGGAGCCCGCACCGCGCGGCGCGCGAGATCGGCTGTCACCCCGCGACCGCGTATCGCGTCGTGGCGCGATTCATCGAGTAGGGGAGGGAAGTCTGTTCGATGGGCGTTGTCAGTCGGGCACGTGTGGAGGCTGCTGAAGCGGCTGAAGGTGCGTCGGGGCATGCCGCGCCGGGTGGTGAGCTGTCCGTGGCTGGCGGCGCGGCGGCAGCGGCGGTTGGCCGAGATGCGACGGCTGGCACTCCATCCGCGGGCGCTGTGGTTCGCGCATCGCTGGGCGCGGGTGATTCATGTCATCCTCGACGACTGCGTGATCCACAAGACCGCGCGAGTCGAACAACTGCTGCGCGAGATGAGCGCAAAGATCCAGCTGCACTTCCTGCCGCTGTACTGCCCGAACGACGACCGTATCGAAAGGCTGTGGCAAGTTCTGCACGCGAACGTGACCCGCAACCACCGGCATCGAACCATGCCCGATCCGCTCGCGGCGGCACTGCACGGGCTCGAGGCGCGCATCTCCGTCGCCGAGGAATACGCTGATACAGCCTGACCCGGAATTCGCGGATTCAGGCGAAGCGACCTACCGCTTGACCGCGATGATCTCTAGCACCATGGGCGTGATCTGGAATGCTCCCGGCGCCTGCCCCGATTCACGGTAGGCGCGGCGCACCTGCTCCGCCTGCTGCTCCGTGACGCGTCCGAGCTGGACGAGCCGCGTGAGCCCGACGTCCACGAACGCGTCCGGCCACTGCCAGAAGAAGTCGCCCGGCCGGACGGTCTCGACGAGCGGGCGCAACTCGCGCAGCTCGCAGCCTGCCGCGTCGAGCCAGCCCGGCAGCGAGAGCCCGATGTCGGGTTCCCCGCCGTGTGCGCGCCAGGACGCCATGACCTCGCGCACGAACGCCTCGAACTCCTCGCGCAACGGAGCCGGCCGCCACGTGCGGTAGTCCACGTACTCGTGGATCACCATCGTGCCCCCGGGCTTGAGCGTCGCGGCCACTCTGTTCAAGAGCGCCTGCGGCCGGCGCACGAACGAGTACACCCAGCGCGTCCAGGCGCCGTCCACGCTCACGGGAGGAAGCTCCTGCTCGTCGAGGTCGCATTCGTGCCATTCCACGTGATGCACGGCGCGAGCCTTCGCGGCGGCAGCCGCGGCCTCGAGGAACCGCTTCGAGACATCCACGCCGATCACGCGCCCGCGCGACCCGGTGATGCCCGCGAGATCCAGCGCGGCCCAGCCGGGGCCGCAGCCCACATCGAGCAGCGTCTGCCCCACCGTGAATCCCGCGCGTCGCCACGCGTCGGTGGCACGCGGCCTCCAGATCGTGTTCTGAAGCCCGAGGCGCTGGATCTCCTCGTCGTGCGTGCCGAGCACGTACTCCTGTTCCTTCTCCATGCGCCCTCCGTAAGAGGCTCGCACTATGCCAAAAGTCCTGCGTCCACGCCGGACACCAGCGGAACCCACATCGAGCGTCGCGTGACGCGGGATGGACGCCCCGGCATGATGACCGCGCCGCGGGTGGCGAGGGCGGCAAGCCGTCAGCGTCCCGCTCCGCGGCCGTGCTGCTCGACCCCCGGTGGGGAGGCGCCCTGACACCCCTGCCACCGACATTCGCGCTGGAGGAGTCGTCGCGCGCGCTGTCGCTCGACCCTCGCGACCCCGCGTTCGTCCCGGACCCGAATCCCGCGTATCGCGCGCTGCTCGAGCTGGAGCCGCCGAAACACGCGCGACGCCATTCCCTCGTCAACCATCCGTTCCTGTTGCGCGTCACCGAACGGCTCCACCCGCGGCTCGAGTCACTCGCGGCGCCGGCTCGCTTTCGCGACATGCATCACTTCCGCGGTCTCGAGGGGCTGCGACTGCGCTGGTGAGGCGGCCGCGTCCTAACGGGTGGAGTCGACCGACAGCGTGTCGCCCGCGGCGGTCGCGCGCGCCGAATCAGCGTCGAGCAGGTGGAACAGCAGGCCGGCACCCCGCGCGGCGGCGCTGTCCGGCGCGGCGCTATGGGTGCCGAGGCTCTCGGGCCGTGCTCCCGCATCATGCCGCGGTGACAGCCGGTCCAACTCAAGCCCGGGGGAATCCGCGACCGTCGCGTCTCGCTTCGCCGGCCGGCCGGCGCGGGCGAGTGCCGCGAGTCGTAGCGTCGTCCGCTTCACCGCCTGGACGACCTGCAGCAGCTCATCGCCCGGCGGATGCACCCAGCGGACGGCGAACAGGTTCCGCCCGCTCTCGGTGGCTCCGGGCTGAAGCCACGGGTTCCAGCCCACGGGGCAGCCGAGCAGCGTGGCGGGGATCTCGTCCGAGACGTAGCCATCGTCGCCGTCCACGGTGACGAGCGCGCGCGGTCCCACCCAGACCTGGCGCGCGTGCCGACCGCCGGGCCGCGGCCCTTGCGGCGGTGTCAGGTCGTAATGCGCGAGCGCTCCCAGGTAGCGGAAGCGTGCGTCCGGCGTGGTGTCCCGCACGAAGCTCGCCCAGTGGCCGCGGCTGAACAGCAGCCCGGCCCACGTCTCGATGGCGCGAAAATCGCGCGACACGAGTTGGGTGGTGTCGGCCTCGGCGCGCCTCACCGCGTGCGTGAACTCTAGCATCGCTCGCGCGTACTCCGGCTGGCCCGCGGCCAGGAGCCGCGCCGCCTCCTGGGTCACGAACCCGGTCGTGTCCTCGAGCGCCAGCAGGAAGAAGCGGTTGTAGAGCCGCTGCAGCTCGAGCGAGGTCACGAACGTGCCGGCGTCGGGCTGCGAAGTCATGAACGAGGGCTCGAGCAGCACCCGGCGCCAGGCTTCGCGCGTGATCGTGCGCGCGACCCCCGGCGAGTCCAGCAGTTTTCGCTGCACACTCGGGTTCGCGAGCGACGCCTCCCACAGGCCGAGCCGGTAGCCGATCGAGTAACCCGACAGCATGCCCAGCACGTTCGTCAACACGCCCACGGGGCGCACGTAGTCGAGCGTCCTGCGCGTGAGCTCGTCGAACTGGCCCTTCGTGAGTGTGTTCGACGAGGAGTCCGGCACGGCGATCCAGCAGCCTTCGCCCGAATGGCCGCGCAGCTTGAGCCGGCCGTAATGCGCGCCGCTGAACGCGCGGTCGTAGCGCCGGCCGAACCCCGAGGTGACGAAGCGCCGCTGGTCCACGTCGTATTCGGCGAACGGCTTGCCGAACGCCGTGAGCTCGACGACGTAGTGGTAGTTCGTGTCCGACGGCGTGTCGCGGTAGGAGTAGACCTGAAGGTTGTCGAACACCTGGTCCATCGGCACCGGCACGGGGTGCGGGACCTGGTCGCGGCCCACGAGGAAGCCGACGAGGCACAGTCCGAGGAACGCGAGCAGGACGGTGCTCATCAAGGCCTTGCGAGCCACCTTCCAGGTGAATCGCATGGCCTTTTTCATGGCAAGGGGGCGGATGCGGAGGCGATGGCGTCCCACGATATCCCGGTATCGGCAGGTAACCGTCGAGGATTCAGTGCCTTGCAGCTCGCGCGCCGTCCGTGCCCGGTATCCGATGCCGCGACGCTTTGGGGCATGCCCCGCCGGCGACTAGGCTCGGCCGCGCCCCGGTCACGCCGCTCGGTCGCCAGACCGGGAATGGAGGAACACCACCATGATGCGCATGCGGGTATCGCTCCTCGTCTTCGTGATGACGCTGTTCGCGCTTCCGTGCCACGCCATGACCTGGACCATCGGGCCCGGCATCGGCTTCGATGTCTACAGCGCGTCGGGCGAGTCGTTCCTCGTCGTGGCCGCGCCTTCGGGGACGGACATCCTGTTCGGAGGTTTCCGGCCCGGCCTTCGGATCGGCGCCTGGGACGTCAACCTGCGCAACCAGGTATTCACCGATGTGAGCTTCATGTCCTACTCCGGATCGGGCCTCACGCTGCATGCATTCTCGGGCACGTTCAACTACGCATACGCGTTCAAGTCCGGCTCCTCGCCTTATCTCACAGCTGGGATCGGGTTCGCGAACTTCGGAGGTGACGGCAGTAGCGACACCGCCACGATGTTCGGCGTCGGCGTGGGAGGTCGGCACCGCTTGAGTCACGGTCACGGCGGGATTCGCATCGAGGCCCGCTACGATCGGGCTGACGCGCCGCAGTTCGTGGAACCCATCAACATCGTCGGAGTCCGGTTCGGATTCGATCTTGACCTCAATTGATCCGCGGGTCGTCCCCCGCGCCGAGGCCAGCGAATCCGCGCCAGGGGAGGATCTCGCGGCGTTCGTCCGCCCGAAACTGGTGACGGGAGCCGGGCCCGCCTAGTCTGCCGGTTCCCCGCGCCGGCCGTGCGCGGTCCCGGCCGAGCGCCCCCTGTGGGCGTACGGCCGACCGGTCCACAGGAGGTATTCCATGTTCCGCAAGCTCGCGCTCACGTTGTTCGTGCTCATCGCCGTGGCGGCCGTCGCCATATTCGCCATCGCCTCGACACGGCCCGCGACGTATCACGTCGAACGCAGCACCGTCACGGCGGGCAGTCCGTCCACGGTGTACGTGGTGCTGAACGACCTGCACCGGTTTCCGGAGTGGTCGCCTTGGCAGAAGTTGGATCCCGCGATGAAGATCACGCACGAGGGTCCGCCGAGCGGCGTGGGCGCCAAGTACTCATGGGCCGGCAACAAGGACGTGGGCGAGGGGCGCATGACGATCACGGAGAGCACGCCGGATCAGTCCGTCGTCGAGAAGCTCGAGTTCCTGAAGCCCTGGGCCTCCACCTGCGACGTGCGCTTCACGATCGTTCCCGATGGCAACGGCAGCAAAGTGACGTGGGCCATGGATGGAACGAACGACATGATGGCGAAGGTGATGTCCCTGTTCATGAGCATGGACTCGATGATCGGCAAGGACTTCGACTCCGGCCTCGCGAACCTGAAGCGCGTGACGGAGTCCGCTCCCGCCGCCGCGGACAGCACGGCCACGCGCCCGTCCTAGTTCGTCGCCCGGGCGAAGCGTGAGCCCGGCAGCTTCACGTCCGCCCGGGCCCAGGCACGTTCGAAGCGCGCCTGGGCTTCGGCGGCCTCGGCCTTGCGGCCCTGCGCCGTGAGCGCGTCCGCGAGCCCGCGCAGCGCCCACCCGTTCTCCGGGTGCCTGCGCAGGTCCTCCCAGTAGACGACCTCCGCCTCGCGCGCCCGGCCGGCAGAGAGCAGCAGGGCACCCAGCGCCAGTCGCGGCGGGTAGTGCCATTCCTCGGGCTCCGTGTAGACGAGCGCATCCTCGAAGCGCACGGCTCGCTCGAGATGGCGGATCGCGGTGTCGTGGTCGCCGCGGGCCTCGGCGAGCTCGCCCGCCAGCACCTCGGGCGCCACGGCGAGGATGTTCGCGGCGGTATTGGGCGAGAACAGCTGGTAGTCGAGACCGCCCGACGTGGCGAGCGTGCGCAACGAGTCCAGCTCGCGCGTGGCCTCGTCGCGGCGGCCCTTCGCGACCAGCGCCAGCCCGCGCGCGTAGTGCCAGATCGCGTTCAGGAACTTATCGGGTGAGCGCGGGTGGGGCTCCGCGAGCATCTCGTCCCAGTGGCCGAAGCGCGTGAGCGCGTACCACGGCACGACGCGGAAGCCGGCGAGCAGTGGGATCGCGGCGAGCATCGAATCGCTCACCTGGGACGCCACTTTCCGCGCCGAGGACAGGGCGATCGCGGACTGCCCGTCCGCGCTGGCCGCGAACCCGATGAAGTGGACGTTGTGCGGGTAATAAGCCATCGGGTAGAGGCCCTGCGCCCGGCACTGCGTGATGTAGTCCTCGTCGGCCGCAGCCGCCAGCTGATTGCTGTGGATCGCGTCGGCGTAGCGGCCCAGGCGCTGGTAGATGTGCGACGGCATGTGGACCATGTGACCTGCCCCCGGCACCAGCGTCCGGAGCCGGTCCGACGGACGTTCCGCGAAGTGCGCGTCGGGCGTGGACTCGAGCAGGTGGATGTAGAGGTGGATCGCTTGCGGATGGTTCGGGGCCTTGGCGAGCACGGCCTCCAACCGCTCGCGGATGGCGACTGTGCCGGGGTAGGAACTGCCGTCGCGGCGCCAGTAGTTCCACGGCCGCAGGTCCATCATGGCTTCCGCCCACATGACCTGCGCGTCGAGATCCGCGGGGTACTGCTTCGCGACCGCCGCCATGGCGGTGGCGAACGCCGAGTCGCACGCCACGCGCGCGGCGGCGTCCCCGCGGTAGCGCAGGGCGAGCGCATCGAGATACGCGCGCTCGCGCGGGGTGGCGTTCGCGCGGCGCTTCAGTGCCTCGGCGACCAGCTCCTTCGCGGGCCGCTCGGCGGATGTGTCCATCGATGCATTGATGTTCGGGCCGAGAACCCACGCCTGCCCCCAGTACGCCATCGCGCAGTCGGGGTCGAGCCGGGCGGCCTCCTTGAACGAGCGCGCCGCCTCGGCGTGGTTGAAGCCGTAGGCGAGGTTCACGCCCTGGTCGACGAAGCGCTGCGCCCGCGCGTTCTTCGTCGTGACCGGGAACCGATGCGCACCCAGGTTCTGGAGCCGCGGCGCCATCGAGCCGTCGGGCGCGGGCTGGTCCGCCCTCGCGTCGTGGCCGTAGTGCTGGTGCGTGCCGGACTGGGCGCGGGCCGCGGGCGTGAGCACGACGCTCGCGAGCAGCAG
>JAHFBX010000047.1:0-2950 GCA_023249815.1 Candidatus Eiseniibacteriota bacterium | reverse complement strand
TATCGTGGGGAGCGTAGTGCGCACGGGATCTGGCATGGGAAGCCTCCAGGTGGACGGTTGCGCCGTACATACACCGCGCCGAGCGTGCCCGCAATCGAGAACGTAGACGCGTTGAACGGATGCAGTCGGACGACTATCCTGTCCTGTCGCTCCTCCGCCGTTCGGGCTGCTCACGACGCCCGTGCCCGCAACTTCCTCCCGGGATCCGCCATGGGACGCATCTTCGAGACGCGAAAGGCCACGATGTTCGCGCGCTGGGACCGCATGTCCAAGATGTTCGCGCGCATCGGCAAGGAGATCACCATTGCGGTCAAGAAGGGCGGCCCGAACCCGGATTCTAACCCCTCCCTTCGCCGCGTCATCCAGAATGCACGCGCCGCGAACATGCCGAAGGACAAGGTCGAGAGCGCGATCAAGAAGGCGTCCGGCCACGACACCGCGGGCTACGAGGAAGTGCTCTACGAGGGCTACGGACCGCACGGCAGCGCCATCCTCGTGGAGTGCGCCACCGACAACATCGTGCGCACCGTGGCCAACATCCGCCATCACTTCACGAAGGGCAACGGCAGCATGGGCAACTCGAACAGCGTCTCATTCCAATTCAAGCGCATGGGCGTGTTCCGGTTGAATCCCGCCGGGCTCGACGCCGAGGCGCTCGAGTTGGAGCTGATCGACGTCGGACTCGAGGAGATGGGCGAGACCACGGGCGAGAAAGGCGAGCCGCAGCTCCTGCTGCGCTGCGGGTTCGCGGACTTTGGTCACTTCGCCAAGGCGCTCGAGGACCGAAAGATCACGCCGATCTCTTCGGAGCTGGAGTACATCCCGCAGACGCTCGTGCACCTGCCCGAGGAGAAGGCGAACCACGTGCTCAGGCTGGTGGACCTTCTGGAACAGGACGACGACGTCCAGAAGGTGTTCCATAACTTGGAGTGACGAGCATCACGGCAGCTGGACGAAGCGCTCGGTGAATGTCCGCCCGCCCGCGCGCATCCGGACGAAGTAGAGGCCTGCCGCGGCGCGTGATCCGCGCGCGTCGAGTCCGTCCCAGGTTCGCTCGTGCCGGCCGGCGGGGAGCACGCCGTCCACGAGCGTGCGGATCCGACGGCCCATCACGTCCAGCAGCTCGAGCCGCACGTCGCCCGCTGCGGCGAGCGAGAACCGGACGGTCCGGGCGCCGTGTGACGGGTTCGGCTGGAGCCGCGCCAGCGACAGCACGGAGGTGCTGCCCGGGACGCCGACGCCGTGCACGTGCTCGAGGAAGTGGTTCCCGAGGAGAATCATGACGTTCGAGCGCAGCTCGGCGGACGTCCACCGGTAGGGCCGGCCCGCGAGAAACGCGAACCGCCCGCCGTTCGGCCGCAGGCCCGCGCCGCCCGCCGGCTTACGGATCACGCCGAGCCCGCGCTGGGGCGAGAAGCCGGTCGTGGTCTTGTACAAGAGCTCCGTGTCCGGAAGGGAGCGCACGGTGTCGAACACCGCGACCAAGCTCTGCGTGCCGATGCGGGAGAGGTTCGTGAAGCCGGGGCGCGTCGCGACGCAGTCCAGCACGGTCGTGCTCGACTCCGTGAACGTGATGCCGAGGTAGTCGAGCAGCAGGCCGCCGAGGAAGTGCTCACCGAAGCGCGTCATGAGCAGCGCATTCCCGCCCGCCTTCAGGTAGTTCAAGATGGGCGTCTGGATCCACGAGTCGTCGTCTCCGTTGAAGCTGTTCCCCACCCAGATGACGTTCCGGTAGTGCCCCAGGACGCTGGGAGGCACGGGACCGTGGCCGAGCGGCGCGGGCAGCGTGCCCGGATACCCGCCCGCGGGCGCCTGGAAGTGATCCCAGAAGTCGATCGTGTAGTCGCCCCAGAACGCCCTAGCGTTGTAGGCGTTTGTGATCTCGGCGCCGTAGCTCGCCCAGTCGACCCCGTTCACGACCAGCAGCGAGCGATCGAACGGCGGCTGCGTCACGTCCTGGTCGAACTGGTGCAGGATCCAGTCGTCGGGATCGAGACTCAGCGAGAGCGGCTGCGCGTCCACGTTCAGCGCGAACATCTGGGACGCGAGCGAGTCGGGCACGACGAAGTCCCGAGGTCCCGCGACGGTCTGGATCCGTATGTCCACGGGCATCGTGAACAGGTTCCCGGCCTGCCGCTGCTCGAGCGTCATCGTCACGTCATAGCCACCCGCCGCGGGCGCGGCGGTCCAGGCCACGTGGTAGACGGGGTAGCGCTCGGCGTAAACCCACTGATGGAAGAACTTGTCGAGATCTCGCCCCGAGACCGCCTCGCACACGGCCTGGAAATCCTCCGTGGTCGCCGTGTCGTAGGCGCACGTGCTGCCGTACTGCTGCAGCGCGCTGAAGAAGACGGCGTCGCCGAGCACCCGGCGCAGCATGTGCAGCACCCACGAACCCTTGTCGTAGGACAGATTTGAATCGAAGACGCGATTCGAGTTCTGGTCGTCGGGCACCCACACAGTGCCGGGACCATAGAACTTGTTGATCGCGAGATCCTGGTGGTACGCGGCGAGCCCGCCCTGGCTTTCGGCCCACACCGCCTCGCTATACGTCGCGAAGCCTTCGTTCAACCAGATGTGGTGGAAGTCCCGGCACGTCACCTTGTCGCCCCACCACTGGTGGGCGAGCTCGTGCGCGACGATGTACTCGTTGAACGCGCCGATGCTGGTGCAGGTCTGGTGTTCCATGCCGCCGCCGAAGTTGAACTGTGCGTGGCCGTACTTCTCGGCGAAGAACGGGTAGGGACCGTAGCGTGTCGCGAGCGCCGCGATCATGTTCTTCACCTTCGCCTGCACACCCGCCACGCTCGGGGCGGTCTCCGGGTAGTTGTAGAACTCGATCCGCATGGAGTCGGTCGGTGTGGGCTTGTACCAGTCGAGCGTCTGTGTGTATGGGTAGCTCGCGATCGAGACGAGATAGCTCGCGATCGGATAGGTCTCGCCCCAGCGC
>JAHFBX010000313.1 GCA_023249815.1 Candidatus Eiseniibacteriota bacterium | reverse complement strand
GCTACTTATCGGACTCGGGCGAAGCACCGCACGAGGCGGTGGCGTACGTGCCGGAGGCGGACCTCGTCATGCTGGTCGTGTTGAGCGCGCGCTCCCCCGAGGGTTTCCAGAAGGCGCTCGGCGCCTACCGCGAGCTGGTCCAGAGCTACGCCTGGGTGGGCTCCAACGCCGAGCTGGGGCGCTGACCGTGCGCGCGCGAGTGTCGCAGAAGAGCCAGCGTTTCACCGAGAGCGTCATACGCGAGATGACGCGGCTGGCCACGCAGCACGGCGCCGTGAACCTGTCGCAGGGCTTCCCGGACTTCGCGGCGCCCGACCTCGTGAAGGCCGAGGCGGCCCGCGCCGTGATGTCCGACGTGAACCAGTACGCGATCACTTGGGGCGCCAAGCGCCTGCGCGACGCGCTGATCGCGAAGCAGAAGCGCTTCACCGGGCTCACGTTCGACGCCGAGCGCGAGGTGACGGTGTGCTGCGGCTCCACGGAGTGCATGGCCTCGGTCCTGCTGGCGCTCGTGGACCCGGGCGACGAGGTCGTGATGTTCGAGCCCTACTACGAGAACTACGGCCCCGACGCCATCCTGTGCGGCGCGGTGCCCCGGTTCGTGCGCCTGCGTGAACCCGACTGGAGCTTCGATCCCGCCGAGCTGGCCGCGGCGTTCAACGCGCGCACGCGCGCGATCGTGGTGAACACCCCGAACAATCCCACCGGCAAGGTGTTCTCGCTCGCGGAGCTCGAGCAGATCGCCGCGCTGTGCCAGAAGTGGGACGTGGTCGCGATCACCGACGAGATCTACGAACACATCCTCTACGACGGGGCGAAGCACGTGAGCCTGGCCGCGCTTCCCGGCATGCGCGAACGCACCGTCACCGTCTCGGGGCTCTCGAAGACGTGGAGCGTCACCGGCTGGCGCGTGGGCTGGTGCCTGGCGCCGGCCGACCTGACCGCGGCCATCCGCAAGGTGCACGACTTCCTCACGGTGGGCGCGCCGGCGCCGCTGCAGGAAGCCGCGGCCGTCGCGCTCGAGATGCCCGACGACTACTACACGAAGCTCGCCGCGAGCTATCGCGAGCGGCGCGAGTTCCTTGTGCCGGTGCTCGAGGCCGCCGGGTTCCGCGTGTTCCCACCGCGCGGCGCCTACTACGTGATGACCGACATCTCGGGATTCGGATTCCCCGACGACGTCACGTTCGCCCGCTGGCTCGTGTCGGAAGGCGGCGTCGCCGCCGTGCCCGGCTCGAGTTTCTATTCCGATCCCTCAGCCGGCTCGCAGCGCCTGCGCTTCCATTTTGCCCGGAAACGCGAGACGTTGGAGGCCGCCGCCGAGAAACTGAGATCCCTGCGGTCGCGCCTGCCGGCGCGGCCGGAGTCCCTCACCCGGGGGTAGCACCCACATGAGCACACCTCGTCGCAAGTCCCTCGGTCCGTTCGGCATCGCCATGGCGCTCTCGTTGCTATTGGGGTTCGGCTTCGCGCGCGCTCTCTCGGCCACCGACGACCTGCGCAGCCAACTCGACCTGTTCTCGCAGGTGCTGTTCACCGTGCAGAACAACTACGTCGAGCAGCCCGACAACGAGAAGCTCATCAAGGGCGCCATCGACGGCATGCTGAGGACACTCGACCCGCACACGACGTTCCTGCCGAAGCAGCGGGCCGCGGCGATGGACGAGAATTTCCGCGCCGAGTACTCCGGCATCGGCGTGGCATTCGACATCGTGGACAACAAGATCGTCGTGTTGTCGCCGATCGAGGGCACGCCGGCGTACCGGCTGGGCATCCGCGCGGGCGACAAGATCGTGCAGGTGGACGGCAAGCCGCTGAAGAAGGGCCTCGTCACCGAGGACGTGTTCAAGCTGCTCAAGGGCCCCACCGGGACCACGGTCGAGGTGGACATCGAGCGACCCGAGGAGTCGGCGCTCATGCACTTCAGCATCGAGCGCGCCAAGATCCCCATCGAGTCGGTGCCGTACACGTACATGATCAAGCCGGGGATCGGCTACGTGCGCATCGTCCGCTTCGCCCAGACCACGGGCGAGGAACTCGAGAAAGCCATCGCTTCGCTGCGCGCACAGGGCATGAAGAGCCTGCTCATCGACCTGCGCTCCAACTCCGGTGGCCTGCTGAACCAGGCGGTCGACGTGCTGGACCAGTTGGTCCCCGAGGACCGGAAGCTCGTCTACACGCGCGGGCGTATCCAGTCCTCGAACGCCGACTACTACTCCACCGATCGCCGCGGCAAGTGGACGGACGGCGCCCTGGTCGTGCTCGTGGACCACGGCAGCGCCTCGGCGTCCGAGATCGTGTCCGGCGCCGTGCAGGACTTGGACCGCGGACTCGTGGCCGGGATCAACACGTTCGGCAAGGGCCTCGTGCAGAACCAGGTGAACCTGTCCGAGGGCAAGCTGCTGCTCACCGTGGCGCGCTACTACACGCCGAGTGGGCGCGGCATCCAGCGCGACTACACCAAGTTCGAGGACCAGGCCGACTACCAGGCCGACGCGATCCGCGAAGCGGTGCCCAGCGACTCCGTGCTCGCGACGCGGCCGCGCTTCAAGACCGCGAGCGGGCGCACGGTTTACGGCGGCGGCGGCATCCGTCCAGACGTCGTCGTGGCGGACTCGCCGAACCTGACGCGCCCCGAGATCGACATGTTCACGAAGCGCGCGTTCTTCGACTACGCGAACCACATCGTCACGTCGAAGAAGGATGTCTCGTGGAAGCCCGAGATGCTGGCGCGTGACAAGTTCAAGCTCGACGACGGGCAGTGGCGAGCGCTGCGCGAGTCCATCGCCGCGAAGGGCGTCAAGCTGGACGACTCCACGTGGACGGCCGAGAAGCCGTTCGTGCTGCACCAGCTCCGCGGCGAGCTGGCCCAGCAGACCATGGGCGGGCTCGAGCGCTACAAGATCAGCGTCGAGGAGGACACCCAGCTCGCGAAGACGCTGGAGCTGTTCCCGCAGGCGCAGAAGCTCATGGCCGGCGCCGCGGCGCTGGACGCGAAGGCGAAGGTGCGGCGGCCGTAGCGACGGGACGTTCGATGGGCGGGAAGATCCAGATCAACCGCGCGCCCGTGATGACGCTGTGGGCCGCGGTGGTGGCGGAGCGGCTCGGCTGGAAGCGCGACGAGGCGCTGACGCTGGGCCGCGCCGTTGCGGGCATGAACGCGAACGCCAAGGCGCAGCGCCTCGGCTTACGCGAACCCGCGGAGCCCGGGGAGAAGGCGAAGCGGAGCGCGACGCGTGCCGCGGAGCGTGTCGAACTGCTCGGGCGCTCCGTGGCCGTCGTGCGCACGTCGAAGGGCGTGCGCGCCGCGAAAGACGGCTCGGCGGACTCGCCCGAGGCGGTGGAGAAGTACCTCGCGAGCAAGTTCGGCGAATCACTCGCCGAAGCACGCGCCGCCATGGCGAAACTCGCGGCGGCGTTCACGCGCGACCAACTCTCGAGCCGGGCCTACGTGCTCTACGAGAAGTTCCGCCCGCAGATCCCTGCCGGCACGGCCGGCTGGGGCGCCAAGGGCGTGCTGGATCTGGAAGCGCTCGCGTTGCTCGCGCCTCGAAAAGCGAAGCGAGCCTGAGGCCCGCGGAGCGCCCTGTCGCTCACGGGCAGATCGGTGTCGCGCTCACGACGTCACCGCCGCTTCCGAACACCTCCAGCCACATCGAGAGGTCGTCGGCATCCACCGCGCCGGTGCCGTTGTAGTCCGCGACCAGGAAATCCTGGCTGGCCCCGAACAACGACATCCACAGCGACAGATCCTGCGCTCCCACGCCGCTCGCGCCATCGAGGTCGTAGCAGACGACGGGCACGTCCCCGAACAGCACGCCGTTCGCGTACACGCTCACGGTGGGCGCCACGCCCGGCTGCTGTTGGGAGAGATCCACCGAACCGGTCACCGTCATCCGGCAGACGCCGTT
>JAHFBX010000312.1 GCA_023249815.1 Candidatus Eiseniibacteriota bacterium | reverse complement strand
CGCGTCCAACCCGTGCTCGCCGGGCATGGTGAGGTCCAGCAGCACCGCGTCCCAGCGGCGCTTCTCGAGCGCCTCGTACGCCTCGGCGGCGCCTCGCGCCTCGCCGACCTCGTGCCCTTCATCCTCGAGCACGCCGCGCAGCTGGCGGCGGATGGCGGCATCGTCGTCCACGGTGAGTACGGCGTAGTGCTCTCGCTCAGGCATCCGCGCTCCTTGAGCTCAGGGGAATAGTGAGGCGCGCCACGGCGCCACCACCCTCACGGTTCACCAGCGTCACGTCTCCGTTGTGCTGCCGCGCGATGTCGCGCACCAGCGACAGCCCCAGCCCGCTGCCGCGGTTCTTCGTGCTCACGTAGGGTTCGAACACGCGCTCGGCGAGCTTGGGGTCCAACCCGGGCCCGCGATCGCGCACCTCGACCCATGCCTGGCTGCCGTCGGCGCCCGACGCCAGTTCCACGACGGCGCCTCGCGGGCTCGCCTCGATGGCATTGACGAGCAGGTTATGCAGCGCGCGCGACAGCAGCAACCGGTCGCCGCGCACGGGCAGCGCGTCGTCGCACGATACATGCAACGTCACGCCCTCGGGCTCGTGCAACGCGCTCGCGGCGCGCGCCAGCTCGGAGACATCCAGCGGCTCGTGGCGCGGCTCCGGCATGCGCGCGTACTGCGAGAACGTCTCGGCCAACTGCGTCAGGTGGTCGATCTCCTGGAGCAGCGCGGCGAGACTCTCGCGCACCGCGGAGCGCTCGTGCTCGGGCACCAGCTCGACGCGGCGCTGAAGCCGGTGGAGTGAGAGCGTCATGGGTGTGAGCGGATTCTTGATCTCGTGCGCGAGCCGCCTCGCGACATCACGCCACGCGGCCTCGCGCTCGGCGCGCGCCAGCGCCACACGCGCCTCGGTGAGTCGCGTGGTCATGGCGTTGAACGACGTCGCGAGCGACGCCAGCTCGGTCGGGCCCGAGACAGGCAGCGGCTCGCGCGGGCCCGTGTCCTGGACGCCCTCGAGTGCGGTGGTGAGTCGCTTGAGCGAGCGCGTCATGCCGCTCGCGAGCGCGTTGGCGAGAAATGCCGCGCCCACGGCGATGGCGAGCAGCAGCGCCACGATGGTGAGCCACACTCGCTGGCGCTGGACGTCCACCAGGATGCCGACGCGCGCGTAGAGCGCGCGCGCCTCGCGCACGCCCGCCAACCGTTGCCAGAAGCCGGGATTCAGCCGCACGCCGGTGGCGAGCACCACGCCGTCGCTCACCGGTGCGATCGCTGCCAGCTCCCCGGTCTCGCTCCGCACGATGCGATTCGACGCCATCGCCTCGGCGATCGAGCGCGACAGGTCAGGCGAGCCTGCGGCCGGCACGCCCGCCGGGACCACGGTGGTCGCGACGTGCCACGCGAGCGAGTCGCGTTCGTACACCTGCACGAAGTCGAGGCCGGCCTCGCGCAGCCTCGTGCGCATGTGCTCGCGCTGCGCAGGATCGGCGGCGATGCCGGGCAGGGTGGCGGCCCAGGCGTCGGCGCGTTCGAGCGCCGTGGCCTCGAGCCGCGCCAACGTCGCGCGATTGGTCTCCATCGCCGACTCGAGTGCGCGCTCGACGCCCGACTGGTACCAGCGCGAGGTGGCGGTGTGGAGCTGGACCAACGTGAACCACGCGAACAAGAGCGTGGGCGCGAGCGCCACGGCCAGGAGGGCGAGGAACAGCCGGGTGCGAAGCGTCATGCTCGCGAGCCTACCCGGTACTCGCGTTCGGCGTTTCCATGCGGGCGCGAGCAGCGGCCCGTACGTGCGCGGCATTCCGGTGTCGCGCGCCGTTCGTTCACGCGTCCGGCGTGAGCCCGCCGAGCTGCCCGCAGGCCGCCCAGATGTCGCCGCCCTGCGTCTGCCGCACGGTCACGGCGGGCGCCCTGGGGTAGAGCCGCGCGGCGAACGCCTCCACGGCGGCCGGCGACGGCCGCTTCCAGTCGAGGCCCGGCACCGGGTTATAGGGGATCAGGTTCACCTTGCTCGGCAGCTCGCGCGCGAAATCGGCGAGACGGTCGGCGTCCTCCATGCTGTCGTTGACACCGCCCAGCAGCGTGTACTCGAGCGTCACGCGGCGACCTACTGAGTGGCTGTAGTCGCGGGCCGCGTCCAGCAGCATGCGGATGGGCCAGCGTCTGTTCACCGGCACGAGCTCGTCGCGCAGTTCGTCGGTGGTGGCGTGGAGCGAGACCGCGAGCCCCACTTGAAGATCGAGCCTCGCCAGCTCCTCGATCTGCGGCACGAGGCCGCTGGTGCTGACCGTGACGCGCCGGGCGCCCAGGTTGAGCCCGCGCTCGTCATGCAGGATGCGGATGCTCTCGCTGACCGCGGCCAGGTTGGCGAGCGGCTCGCCCATGCCCATGTAGACGATGTTGAACCGATCGTCCTTCCAGCCGTGGTGGTCGCCCATGGCCATCACCTGCGCCACGATCTCGTGCGCGCGCAGATTGCGCCTCAACCCCATCAGGCCGGTGGCGCAGAACGAGCACTTGAGCGCGCAGCCCACCTGGCTCGAGATGCAGAACGTGAGCCGCTTGGGGGTGCGCATGCTGACGCTCTCGACACGGGCGCCGTCGGCGAGCCGGAGCACGAACTTGTGCGTGTTGCCGTCCGGGCTCGTGTGGACCGAGGCGGTCTCGGGCAGCGCGAAGTCGCAGATCCCGGAGACCGACTCGCGGAAGCCGTGCGGCAGGTTGGTCATGGCGAGCGGGTCGCGGACATGTTTCTGGTAGACCCAGGCGTACATCTGCTCGGCCCGGAACGCGGGCAGGCCATGCCCGAGCACGTGACGGCGGAGGCGGTCACGGCTCATTCCGAAGAAGCTCGGGGCGGAGCCCGGGGCGGGCGAGAGACTGGCGGGGGTCATGGTGGGAGTGTGCGGGAAGCTCGTGAACGGTAGCAACCACGCATGCTTGCGGTCAATCGCCGATCAATGGTATGCATGGCCATGCAATGCACCGCGAACACGAGCGACTCCACCAGTCCCTGGCTGTCTTGAGCCCGCCGAGGCGCTTCCAGCTCCTCATGCTGCTGCTCTCGGGTGTGGACCGCAGTGTGAGCCAGCTTGCCCGTGCGGTGCGGCTGAGCCAGTCCTGCACGACGCGACATCTACAATCGCTCGAGCGCGCGGGTCTCGTGAAGGGCACGCGAGACGGCAAGCGCGTGGTGTTCCGGCCGGCGCCACGGGATGAAGCCGCGCGTGGCGTGCTCGCATCGCTCGCCCGATCCGATGAGGACGCCGTGTTCCGGGCCGGGCTCGCGATGGATGCCATTCCCGTGGCTTCGACAGCCGAGCGCGATCAGCTCGTGGAGTCGGGAGGCAACGAGTCACCGAAGCGCCGGCGAGGACGCCGGGCAGCACACGAGCGCTTGGCGCGGTTCGTCCGAGGGGAGCTCCACGGGCAGGAGCCCGGTGTGCAGGCTGATGCACCCGGCGCGCTCGCCGCGCAGGTCCGGCTGACGATCGAGCCTCCCCTGCCGCACGAGCCGCCGGAATCTGGTAATAGGTTCGAGTCCCCAGAGCCGCCCCGTCGGTTCGCGTCGGACATCGAGGACTACCTGCTCTAGCGCTGACTTGGTGCAGGTCGCGATGGGTTGTGCTGCGAAGCTTGTTGCTGCAGCTCCCAGCGCCGAATTCCCGGCGAGCCGCAGCTCTCCGAGAACGACTTACAGTCCCAGAGGGCACCCGCAACAACCTTCGCAGCACAACCGTCGTGAGGGCTGGGAAGTTCGCCGATCGGCGGCTCGAGCGTCGCACCCCCGGTGACGAAAGAGAACCTATGCGTGTCGGTGCAATTGATATCGGATCCAACTCCGTCCGACTGCTCGTGGCCGACATCCCGGACGATGCGCCCTGGGGCCAGAAGCTCGAGGCGGTCGCCCGCTCCGGAGAGGCCTGCCGGCT
>JAHFBX010000311.1 GCA_023249815.1 Candidatus Eiseniibacteriota bacterium | reverse complement strand
AACGCCTGCGCGGCGTGGGCGGTGTGCAGGAACTACCCGCAGGCTCGGACGCTCCCCCGTTGCGGTCTAAGGTTTTCGATCGCTTCCGAGCGCTCGCGGGTCGCGAGACGGGTGTGCGCGGGGTGTGGGTGCGACAGATCGTGCTGGAGAATCCGCGGCACTAGTGTCGCGTCACTCGCCGCTGGGTGTGAACGCCGCCCAGTAGAACGGGTGCGTCGAACGGCGCGCACCGCGCCGCTCCGCCAGAACCGAGCGGCTCGCCGACTCGATGGCCTGCGCCGCACCGGTGGCGCCGCCAGCGCGGGCTCGATAGAGCGCGGTCATCCACTCGCGCGTGGCCTCGTCCTCCACAGACCACTGACTTGCGATCACGGTGCGAGCACCTGCGAGGTCGAAGGCGCGTCGCATGCCGAGCGCGCCCTCGCGTGACCAGCTCTCGGCGAGACCCGAGTGGCACGCCGAGAGCACGACCCAATCCGTGCCCTCGAGATCAAGCGTCAACACCTCTTCGGCGGTGAGCAGGCCCTCGTTCTCGTCGGCGTCGTGCTCGCGCGCGTGATTGGCGCCGGCGAGCGCCAGCCAGACGCGGCGGGACATCCACCGCGAGGGCGCGGGTGGAGTCTCGGCCGCGGCTGGCTTCTTCGGATCCGTGCGCGGTCGCATCGCGGACGCGATCGGCTCGACCCCTCCCACACCACGCTCACCGGACCGGCTCGCGAGGCAGGTGTCGCGTGCCACGACGCCGTGCGTCGCCAGGTGGAGGATCGCCCTCCCCTTCGCGGCCGCCTTGAATGCCGACTCACTGGCGTCGCGCCCCAGCAGAATGCTGGCGTCGTGGCCCGTGCTCTCCTGCCACAGCCGTCCGACCGCTTCAGCTTCGGCGCCCGAACCGGGCAGCGGACCGAGCGCCGCGAGCGTTCCGTCGGCGCACGGATCGGGTGCTGCACGCACGACCGCGGCGAGGACCGGCGCTCCCGAAGCACCCGAAGGAAGGCGCTCGAAGTCTGGCGCGCCGATCGCCAGCAGCGAGCCCGACTCCGGCGCGCGCCCGGGTTCGACCAACTCTCTCTCGGCGTTCAAGAGGTGAAGGCGCGGCCCGGCATCGACGAGGTAGTCCTTAGCGCCGTCCGGCAGCGCGTGCCACGGCAAGTCCGCGAGCGGCCCGTCACTCACCACGAACACGTCGCTCACCCCCGCGAGATGGGAAGCGATGCGATCCCACGTCAGCGCGCGGACCGTCTGCCCCCAGCGGCGGCACTCCCGCTCCGCGCGATCGCCTGCGCGCGCGCCGGGCCCGGGCGAGGCCGCCAAACGCTCCCGCCACGGGTCGATCGCCGAGCGCAGTGCGCTCGAACGCGCGACGTCCACGAACGTGAAGTCATTCTCACCGCCGCGACCGATGAACGCGATGACACGGCTCGTGTCGCGACCCGCATCCGCGCGAAGCCAGAACCGCGTCATGCCCGAGACCTCGCAGAACGATACGAGCGCCTGTCCGGGCTTCAGTCGGGACCGCACGTCCTCGAGCCCCGCGTCGGCCGGCGGAAGCTGGCCCCCATGGCTCGACAGCGTCCGTGCGTAGGCGGCCTCGGCCTCGTCCGCTTCGGCGCGGAGCTGGTCCAGTGCGCGTCGCGTCGTCGAATCGCGGCCCGGGCTGCTCACCAGTCTCTGCGCCAGCCGGCGTTGCGCTCCGATCCACCGCGCATGCGCCGCCACCAGCGCGGTGTCGGCATCGAACTGCGCCGGTGCGCGCCGGCGTGCGCTCTCGGCTCGCACCATGCCACGCGTCCGGACCAGGCGATCCCATGCCGTCGCCCGCCAGTCCGCCGGGCCGCGGCTCGAGAGGTCGAGCACAAGGTCCAGGTAGCGGCGCTGCTTGGTCGTGAGATCCAACCCTCGGCGGTCGGGCAGGGCTCGCATGCTCAGCCGCGCGTTCTCGCGCCACGTCTGCTCGGCCTCCAGCCCCTGCGCCCATGCCTCCTCCGCACGGCCCAGGGCCCGGGCCGCACGCGCACGGGCGAATAGCAAGAAGTCGCGCGAGTTGGCGTTGCCATGCTGCTCGGTCAGCGGCTTCATCCGCGGGTAGAGGCTGTCGAGCGCCGCGACATCGCCGAGCGCTTCGAGAGGCCAGACGATCGCGTTCAAGATGTTGGCGAGTGCGAGCGGCTCCGGGTTCGGAACGAGCAACTCGGTGCGCAGGGCACGTTCTGCCATGACGGCCGCGTCCCGGTGCCGGCCCTGCTTGTAGAGGAGCGTGGATCGGGACAGCTGGCTCTTCGACCGGAAGCGATCGAATGCCCTGCCTCGAGCGGCGAACGAGTCCTCGACGGCACTCACGATGCGCATCGCGGCGGCCGTATCGCCGACTCCCTCATAGGCGATCCCCAGCCCCTCGAGAGTCATCAGCGTGCGCCAGTGCGACGCACCGAACTGCGCCTGCACCCGCGGGACCAGCTCGCGGTAGATCGCAAGAGCGCCCGCGTAGTCGCCGAACGCGAAGAGGTCCGCGGCGAGATTGTAACGCAGGGTCAGGATGGGCCGAGGATTGGAGGCCTCGGAGCGAAGCGCGACCCGCAGTGCCTCCTGGGTCAGGTCGATCTCGCGGGCGAGGTTCCCGCTGCGCCCCTCGACATCCGCCAGGAGGTTGAGCGGGATCCAGCGTCGCGGATGGTCCGGAGCCGTCCGGGCCAGGATGTCGAGCGAGCGCTGCAGGACCTCGCGCGCACGGTCGAGGTCCCGGAGCTCGGCCCAGCAGATCCCGGTCTGCGCGAGCAGCAGGGCCGTCTCGGGATGCTCTTCGCCGTTCCGGAGCTTGCGCACCGCGATGGCCCCGTTCCACGCCTCGATGGCCTCGCGATAGCGGCGGCTGTCGCGTTGGATCAACGCGAGTTGATCCCAACTGTCCGCGAGCAGCGTGTCGTCGGGGGCGAGTTGCTTGCTGCGGATGTCGAGGGCCCTTCGAGCATGGACGCGCGCGCTGTCCAGGCGGTCGGTGCCGACCAGGTAGGTTCCGAGTACGAGGTGCGACTCGGCGACCTTGAGATGATCGGCGCCGAGCCGACGCTGGCGGATGCCGAGCGATCGCGCGATGGCTGCGATCCCCACGCCGTCGGCATATCCACCCTGGCGGAAATGCGCGTTGCCGATCAGGTAGGATGCTTCGGCGATGCCGAGGGAGTCGGTGCTGTGATCGGCTCCGAGGCGCGCGAGCGCGGCGGTCGCCAGGCTCTCGGACGCGGCCCACTGCTTTCGCGACTGCAGATTCCGCGCGGTGACAAGGTCGCCCGCCGGATCGGCCGGCGCGGTCCCGAAGACGAGCGCGACCGCCCCCGCGAGGAGGAACGGGACCGCGCGGAGGCTGCTCATCGTCATGCGCACCTCGGGATGGCGCCGGGCTCCCGGTTCGTGCGGCGGACATCTCGACCGTGAGCGGCGGGGACGACCATGGTGATGCGATGACTCTACCGCCGTCGCGTCACGTCCGGAAGCTCCGGAGATGCGTTCGGGCCTGCTTGAGGCTGACGATGTCGAGCCCGCCCGGCAGCGCGAGGCGCATGAGGGCTCAGCGGATCAACACGAGGCGGCGCGCGACGTTCCGTCCCGCGCACTCGGTTCGGGCACGCCGAGAAACGGGCGCTGAGCCGCTCACGCACCAGCGATCCGCGCCCGGGGTAGTGGTCACACACAGCATCGGCCGCGACCCGGCGAAGGGGTTGGCCGCTCCGAGCCGTCGCCTGAGGCCTCGCGCGCCCTGCGCGTCACCGGCTCCAGCGCGCGACCGTCAGCTTGCGCGTCGCCACGGCGCGCGCGCCGACGCGCATGCGCAGGAAGTAGAGCCCAGGGGCAAGCGAGCGCTCCCGGCGCTCGGCCGGCGAGACCGTGACCTCCCAGTGGCCGCTCGTGAAAGCACCCTGGTTCCAGCTGTCGAGCAGG
>JAHFBX010000310.1 GCA_023249815.1 Candidatus Eiseniibacteriota bacterium | reverse complement strand
AAGCCGACGTCCTGTTACACGTCACCGACGCCTCCGACCCCGACTTCCGCCGCCACCTGATCGCCGTGGACCAAGTTCTGGATGACATCCTCACCGAGCCGCGACCGCCGCGCGTGATGGTGTTCAACAAGGCCGACAAGCTCTCGCCCGACGATGAGACGGCGCTGCGCGTGGAATTCCCGGACTGCGTCGTGGTGTCGGCGCTGAATGGCCTCGGGTTGGACGACCTGCGAGCCGAGCTGTTCCGGCGCGCCACGGCGCGGGGCCCGCGCCCGCGTGAACCGCGCGCGCACGTACGGTCGCACGTGGAACCCAGCGCGTGAGCGACACCAGGCTCGAGTTCGCGCTCACGCTCCAGGCTCCGATCGATCGCGTGTTCGCGGCGCTCACCGCCGCCCGTCACCTCGAGCGCTGGTTCTGCGACGCGTGCGAGAGCGAGCCGCGAGCAGGCGGGAAGCTCGTCATGCGATGGACGGGCGCGAAGAGTTCCGGCGTGCCTTTCGAGGCGCGCTGGACGGAGCTGGCATCGCCGAACCGCGCGGCGTTCCGCGGCGGCCACGCGGGCTATCCCGACGGCGATGCCGGCACGGTCACGTTCGCGCTCGTCGCGGAAGGCGCGGGCACCCGGCTGGACGTGACACACGAGTTTCCGGCCGCCGACGCGTACGCGCGCTTCCGCGGCGAATGGAGCTCGGCGTGGCCGCGCGCGCTGGCGCGGCTCGCCGCCAGCCTCGAGCCGGTGCGGGCGACGCGCTTCTGAACCCGCCGCCTCAGTTCGAGCGCTACGTTGCGCTGGGCGACAGCTCCACCGAGGGGCTCATGGACCGGGACGGCCGGGGCGGCTACATGGGCTGGTCGCGCCGGCTGGCGCAGCGCATCGCCACCGCGCAAAGCGGCCTCCTCTACGCCAACCTCGGCGTGCGCGGGCTTACGACGCGAGAGATCCGCGAGCGCCAGCTCGCCACCGCGCTCGCGATGCGACCGGACCTCGCGAGTGTCTTCTCCGGGACCAACGATGTGTTGCGCATCCGATTCGACGCGGCGGAGTTCGCCGCTGACGTGCGGGCGCTCCAGCGAGAGCTACGCGCGAGCGGCGCGACGGTGATCACGTTCACGCTGCCCGACCTGTCGCCCCTGCTGCCCTGGGCGCGTCCGCTGGCACCGCGCATCCGCGCCATGAACGACATCGTGCGCGCCGCGTGCGCCGAGACGGGTGCAACGCTCGTGGACTTCGCCGCCCACCCGGTGTCCACCGATGCGCGCCTGTGGGATCCGGATCGCATCCATGCGAATCCCGCCGGCCACGCGCGCATCGCCGACGCGCTGGCGCACGCGCTCGGGCTGCCCGGTGCGAGCGACGATTGGAAGGCATCGCTGCCCGCGCTGCCTCGCGATCACACGTTGCGCGCGGTGGGCCGCGAGCTGGGCTGGGCCGGGCGCTACCTGGTGCCTTGGGCGTTTGCTCAGCTGTTGCCGACGCGGCGGCCGCCGAGCGACGCGGGCACGCGCGAGCTTCGCCCGCTCGTGCCGCCGCTCTCGCCCGCGCGATCAGCGGATGCGCAGTAGCCGGGCCGAAGCGACGCGGCCGCCCGCGGTAAGGCGCACCACGTAAAGCCCGGGTGCGCACTCGCGCCCGTTCGCGTCGCGTCCGTCCCAGCGCACGCGGTGCTCGCCCGCGGTGCGGGTGCCGCTCCACACGCTCGCGACGCGGCGGCCGGCCAGGTCCAGCACTTCGAGCGTCGCGTTCGCCTCGCTCGGGAGCACGAAGCGGAGCGTGGCCGCACCCGCGGCGGGGTTCGGTTCGGCGAACACCCGTGGCGCGTCACGCACGTGCGCGACCGGCCGTACACCCACGTTCGTCGCACCCACCGCGAACAGCGTCGCGTTGTTGATCGCGTAGACCTGGCCGTCGGGCCCGGCGACGGTCGGCGTGTAGGCTTCGCCGAGCCCGGGCGTGAGCGTGATCGATTCGCTGAACGTGTTCGTGTCCAGGTCCCAGCGGTAGAGCCGGCCATCCTCCGCGCCGGCGAGCACGGAGTGCTTGAATGGGTCCACGACCGCAGTGTTGATGCACCACTCCTTGACCGCATTCGGGTACGCGGGTCCGGCGTCGGGGTCGGGTGTGGTGCCGAGGATGGTGTAGACCTCCTGCATCACGTTAACGCCGGAGAAGGCGTCCAGCTGCGAGGTCCCTGGGTCCAGAATCGCGAGCTTGTTCGTGCCGTCGCCCCAGCCGACGTAGAAGTTGTACTTGCACATGAGCAGGTAGGAGGACGGGCCGGCGTACGCGGGCACCGCCGACGCCGGCACCAGTGACGGCGTGTGGTCCCAGCCGAACGCGCCGGGCACGCCGGCGGGAACCAGATCCGCGTCGAACTGCAGCATCCAGCCGCGCACGGCGTTCGTCCCGAATGGGTTCTCGAGCACGCCGTAGTACACCTTGTCGTCCGGTGCCACCATCGGCGCGGCCGTACCGTTGTCGGAGACGAAGGACTCCGACGCCGTCTTCGGGTCCACGAGCGCCCGCACGTGGCGCGTGCCCAGGTCGGACGTGGCCAGTGCCACCAGGTAGCCGGGCGAGCTGCTGGCGCCCCGACCGGCGATGTAGAGCGTCTGCTCGTCCCGACTCAGCGCCGGCGCGCAGTTCAGGCTGACCCGGTCGCAGAGCCCGCCGCTGGCGTCGAACATCGATACGAATCGGCCGTTGCCCGACGCGTCCACCGCGGCGATGCCGCTCGTGATCCCGAGCGGGTTCGTCGTCACCGCGCGCACGCCGAAGAACACTGTGCCATCCGAAGCGCTCGTGAGCGGCGTGCACACGCGCAGGCTGGCGTCCATGGCGGACTTGTTCGCGGCGTAGGCCGCGTCCCCGAAGAACGCGACGCGTGTCGAGGTGTGCGCACCGGGGTCTTCGAGCGCGTCCGTCCACAATAGCGTGCCGCCCGCGGCGGGAACGTAGAGCCGCCCGCGCGGCGTCATCGCGAGCCCGACGCTCGGCACCCAGCTGTGCGGCGGCAGGAGATAGTCCGTGTCGAGCGTCCACTTCGTGCTTCCGTCGAGCGCGGCGCGCGCCTCGACGCGGAACGTGTCCGCGACTCCCACCTTGACCGGGAAGATCACCGTGTTCCCCTCGGTGATGAGCGGCGAGCCGTAGTGGATGAACAGGATGGTGCCACTGTACTGCGGCTGGAGGTCCACGGGCGCCTGCCAGCGGATGGCCTGGAGCGGCTGCGTCGGGACCGTGGTGACCGCGGTGTGCTGCGCGTTTCCGCCATGCATGGTCCAGGCGGCTTGCGCCGGCGAAGTCGCGGCGAGCGTCACCACGGCGGTGAGCGCGACGCGGAACCCCGATGAATGCGTGCGCGGCCGCGGCCGGAGGCTGCGGGTGGAGTCGGTCGCCATGGTGTCTCCTGCGGCGGTGTCGTGGCGGGCGCGTCCGTTGGAGCGCTTCGGTTCCCGGGTTGAAAGCGTATCACGAGGCGCTCACTTGGCGACGTGGATAGTGCCATGCTGCGCACTGCACGAGTGCCCCTGGTGCGATATCCTCGCCACCTTTCTCGCCCCGCTTCCACCTCGCGTCATTCGCGCTGCCCCTCACCCGGGAATCCCGCATGTCCGCCACGCCCACCGAGCTTCGCACCGTGCGCTTCGGCCACAGCCCCGACGCCGACGACGCCTACATGTTCTACGGTTTCCACACCGGCGAAGCGGTCATCGAAGGTTGTCGCGTCGAGCACGTACTTCAAGATATCCAGTCGCTGAACGTGCGCGCCATCGAGCGCGCCGACCTCGAGATCACCGCGTGCAGCGCGCACGCGTACGCGCATCTCGCCGACCGCTACGCGGTGCTGGCGTGCGGCGCGAGTTTCGGCTGGGGCTATGGCCCCGTGCTCGTCGCGCGCGAGGCATGCGAGCCTGCGAGCCTCGCCGGCCGCCGCGTGGCGAT
>JAHFBX010000309.1 GCA_023249815.1 Candidatus Eiseniibacteriota bacterium | reverse complement strand
TCGGAGGGTCTCCTGAGCGGTTCATGAACATCGGGCCGCACGGGGTCACGAGCCCGGGCGGACGTCGGTGGTGGTTCGAATCCGGCACGGTAACCGTGCGGCCGCGGGTCCGACAATGCCCGGGGCCCCGGCGCGGGGGACGGGGACCCAAGTGCGGCAGGCCGCGTCCAGGTGAGGAGCCCGGCCATGGTCCCCCGGCGCGGCTCCGCCGCAGGGTCCGGACGGTCAGGATTTCTGCGGTCGCGACGGGCGCATCTCGACCCGGCTGTGCATCGCTCGCGGGTGGGTGCGCAGCAGATCCACCACCATCTCGCCGACGTCCTCCGGTTGCAGCGCCCAACTGGACTTCGCCACCGAACCGCGCCCGAACTCGGTCGCGACGCTGCCCGGCATGAGGTAGGTGACGCGGATGCCGTGTTCGCGCACCTCCTGGAACAGCACCTCGCTGAAGCCGTTCACGGCGTGCTTGCTGGCACAGTAGGCGGCCGCGCCCGGGAACGCATTGCGCCCGGCGAGCGACGAGACGTTGAAGATGTAGCCGCCGCCTCGCACCCGCATGCGTGGGATCACCTCGCGCGTGCAATAGAAGACACCGTTCACGTTGGTCTCGATCACCGTGTGCCAGTCGTCGAGGCTCATGTCCGAGACGGGCGCGAACAGGCCGACGCCCGCGTTGTTGACGAGCACATCCACGCCGCCCAGGTCGCGATCGACCGCCGCGAACACGCTCGCCACCTGCTCGGACCGGCGCACGTCGAGCGCGTAGCCGCGCGCCCCGCCGCCCACCTCGCCCGCGGCCTTCGTGGCCACCGCCGCGTCACGCGCGGTGAGCGCCACCGTCACGCCCTCGCGCGCCAGCGCCTCGGCGATGCCACGGCCAATGCCGCGGTTGCCTCCCGTCACGACCGCGACCTTCCCGTTCAGCGCCGCCATGTCTCCTCCTCGTCCTCGTCGTGCACCGCACACCCGCGAGCGCGCATCGTAGCCGAGCCCGCGCCGGCCGTGTCAGTCGGCGGCCAGCTCGTGTGCGTTCAACCTCCGCAGCAGCCGATACGAGCCGTCCCCATCGCAGACGATCTCCACGAACGTCCCGGGAGAGAACGCGATCTCCTCGCCGATCAGGTCATGGGCGATGCGCCCGACGAGCGGCAGGTGCGTCACGACCAGCACCGGTGTGGCGAGCGGGGCCGTCGCGAGGATGGCCTCGAGCGCGACGTCGGGTTCGACCTCGGGCTTGAGCTCGCGCAGCACGTGCATGGGGGCGGCGGGGGCCAACGCGCCGACCAGAAGCTGCGCGCTCTCGCGGGCGCGGCGATACGGGCTCGTCACCACGACGGCCGGGTGCCAGTCCTCGGCAGCGAGTCGAGACCCGAGTCGCCGGAGCTGCTTGGCGCCCTCGGGCATGAGCGGCGCGTCGGGGCCCTGGCTCGAAGCCTTGCCGTGGCGGAGGAGTGCCAGGACGCGGAGCATGGCGTTCCACGGAAGCGCACGGCGCGCGCGGGGTCAAGCGACGCCTGCCGGCCGTACGCACTCCTCACAGCGTCGGCCGTGCGGGATCCTGCGGTGACATGCCGGCATCGAAAGCCGCGGGTTTGCGAAGCCACGGGCGCGCCGATAGCATTCTCGCCCACTCTGAACCGGGCCCGATCGCATCCTCCCAGGGCCCAGGGAGCCTCTCACCCCATGAGCCGGTACCTCGAGCTGCTGCGCGACCGCGTCGTGTTCTTCGACGGCGGCATGGGCACGCAGGTGCAATCGCGCGAGCTCGCGGCCGCGGATTACGGTGGGAAGCGCTGGGAGGGCTGTATCGACTACCTGTCGCTCACGCGGCCGGACGTGGTCGAGAGCATCCACCAGGCGTACTTCGACGCGGGCGCCGACGTCATCGAGACCAACTCGTTCCAGGCGTCGCGCACGCGGCTCGAGGAGTGGGGCCTGGGCGAGCGCACCGTGGAACTGAACCGTGCCGCGGCCGCCGCGGGCCGGCGGGTCGCGGACCGGGTACAGGCCGAGGACGGTCGACCACGGTTCGTGGCGGGTTCGATGGGTCCGTCCGGATTCCTGCCGTCGTCCGAGGATCCGGACCTGGGACGGCTGTCGCTCCTCGAGCTCCAGTCTTCGTTCCGGGACCAGGCGCAGGGGCTCCTGGAAGGCGGCGCCGACCTGCTCATCCTCGAGACCTGCCAGGACATGCTCGAGATGAAGGCGCAGGTGCTGGCGGCACGCGAGGCCATGGCGCTCACCGGCCGGCGCGTGCCGCTCCAGTGCTCGATCACGCTCGATCCCACGGGCCGCATGCTGCTCGGCACGGATTATCGCGGCGCGCTCGCCACGCTCGAGGCGCTGCACGTGGACGTCATCGGGCTCAACTGCTCCACCGGCCCCGACCTCATGCGCGACGCGGTGCGCTACCTGTGCGACAACGCCAGCACGCCCGTCCACTGCATTCCCAACGCCGGGCTGCCTATCAACGACGGCGGCCGCACGCTCTACCCGATGCGACCCGAGCCGTTCGCCGAGACGCTCCGGGAGTTCGTGCTCGACTTCGGCGTCAACGCCGTCGGCGGTTGCTGCGGCACCACGCCCGAGCACATCCGGAGCCTCGTCGCCGCCGTGGGCCGAGGCACGCGGCCCCGCGCGCGGCCGGGGAGATCGCGCTGGCACGTGTCGAGCGGCATGACCGCGGTGGCGCTCGAGCAGGAGCCGCGGCCGCTCTTGATCGGCGAACGCCTGAACACTCAGGGCTCGCGCAGGGTGAAGCGCCTGGCGCTCGAAGGCTCACTCGACGACATGGTGCCGGTGGCGCGCGAGCAGGTGGAGGGCGGCGCGCACGTGCTCGACGTGTGCCTGGCGCTCACCGAGCGCACGGACGAGGCCGAGCAGATGCGCTTGCTCGTGAAGAAGCTGTCGCTCTCGGTCGAGGCCCCGCTGTGCATTGACTCCACCGAGGCCAGCGTCATCGAGGCCGCGCTCCAGGCGTGCCCGGGCTCGGCCATCGTGAACTCGGTCAATCTCGAGAATGGCCGGGAGCGAGTGGATAGCGTGCTGCCGCTGGTCACTCGCTACGGGGCCGCGGTCATCGCGCTCACCATCGACGAGACGGGCATGGCGAAGACCGCCGAGCGCAAGCTCGAGGTGGCGCGGCGCATCCACGACATCGTGACGCGCGAGTACGGCCTGCCGCCGGAACGGCTCATCTTCGACGACCTCACGTTCACGCTCGCGACCGGTGACGAAGAGTTCACGCGCTCGGGGCTCGAGACGCTCGAGGGCATCCGCCTCATCAAGCGCGAACTTCCCGGCGTGCTCACGTCGCTCGGCGTCTCGAACGTGTCGTTCGGCCTCGGCAAGGAGGCACGCGCCGTCCTGAACAGCGTGTTCCTCTACCACTGCGTGCAGGCCGGCCTCGACATGGCCATCGTGAACCCGGCCGACGTGATTCCCTATGCCGATCTCTCGGCCGAGGATCGCCGCCTCGCCGACGACCTCGTGCACGCGCGCACGCCCGACGCGCTCGCCGCCTACATCGCCCACTTCGAGGGGCGCGCGCCCGACGCGCGCGCGCGCGAGGACGAAGCCGCCGAGGCGGCGATGACGCTGGAGCAGCGCATCCACCACCAGATCCTGCACCGCAAGCCTGCCGGCATCGAGGGGCTGATCGACGAGGCAGTGAAACGCCAGGACCCCGTGCAGGTGCTCAACACCGTGCTGTTGCCGGCGATGAAGGAGGTCGGGGACAAGTTCGGCGCCGGCGAGCTCATCCTGCCGTTCGTGCTGCAGAGCGCCGAGGTCATGAAGAAGGCGGTGGCGCAGCTCGAGCGCTACCTTGAGAAGTCCGCCGACGTCTCGAAGGGCCGGATCGTCGTGGCCACCGTGTTCGGCGACGTGCACGACATCGGCAAGAACCTCGTCAAGACGATCCTGTCGAACAACGGCTACACCGTGCACGACTTGG